>JBDRJJ010000098.1:0-8661 GCA_043815135.1 Microcaldota archaeon
AGGAATGAGCGAGCTTCTAAAAAAGATGATGTGATATTTTAATTAGCGATAATGCGAGGTTGTTTTTGTGGTTGTAAGGCACAGGAAACGAGGCAGGCATAAATACCACGGCACTAGATCGTGGGGCGGAGGAAATACCAAAAACCGCCGAGGCAAGGGAGGCCGAGGGGGCAAGGGAAACGCCGGTCCGCAGAAGGCCAGGTGGACCTTCTTTGCGACGAACGAACCAGACCATCTCGGTAGGCACGGCTTCGTCCGGCCTGTTGCAAAGAAAAGCCTGCCCACGATTGATCTCAATGACTTGCAGAGGATGATCGACAAGGGAGATCTGAAGAAGTCAGGGAACAGGTACGAGCACTCATTCGAGGGCAAAGTTCTCGGCTCAGGCGAACTCTCAAGCCCCGTTCTGGTCAAAGCCAAGTCCTTTTCTGAAAAAGCCAAGCTAAAGATTGAGAAGGCAGGCGGCGAGGCCAAGACCGAGTGATGTAATGAGATTAGACCCACTGAGGCCATTCATCAAGTTTCTTCCAGAGGTAAAGTCCCCTGCAAGATCCCCTGTTCTCAAAGAACGGCTTATGTGGACTAGCATTGCGCTGCTTCTTTTCTTCGTCATGTACCACATCTATCCAGTGGGAGTGGTTGAGCCGAAGGGAGGCCAGTTTGAATTTCTCCAGATGATTATGGCGAGCAAAATCGGCAGCCTGATCACAGCGGGTATCGGCCCCATAGTGCTCGCATCCATATTCCTGCAGCTTTTCGTTGGCGCCAAGGTCATTGATATCGATTTATCAAATCCGAACGACAAGGCTCTTTTCACAGGGACTCAGAAAATCCTCGCGCTCCTCCTGTGCTTTTTCGAGTCTGCAGTCTACATCCTTACCGGGAGCATCCAGGTGTTCGGGGGTCCGGGCTCCGGGTTCGACCCTTTGTTTGGGAGCATCCTTCTCACGCAGATAATCGTGATACTCCAGCTCGCTTTCGGTTCGATAATCCTGCTTTATCTTGATGAGGTAGTGTCCAAGCACGGCATCGGCTCAGGAGTAAGCCTATTCATTGCAGCCGGGGTCTCGCTCGCAGTCATCCAGGGCTCGCTCGCCCTCATATTCGGCTGGGGCCTCCCAGACCCGTCAAAATCCGCGCTGGGCATACTGTTCTCGGGTACCGGAGGGGCCAACGCCATACCAAGCGCGCTGATTGCGATCTTGCCCCTGCTCTTCACAATCGTGGTGTTCTTAGTAGTAACTTATGCGGAAGGGATGAAAGTCGAGATTCCCCTATCCTTCGGACTAGCCAGGGGCTTTGGCGGCCGATACCCAATAAAGTTCCTTTATGTCTCCAACATCCCAGTCATACTCGCCTCTGCGCTGATGCTGAACCTCCAGATGTGGGGCAGGGCGTTGATGGGGAAAAGCATAGACATCGGTGGCACCAATATTGTGGAATACATAGCGGTTGTCGACCCTGCTGGGTCAATCCGGGACGGTCTCTTATATTTCATCAGCCCGCTTTACATGAACCCGATTGCGATAGGCTACGATACCTACGTGAGCGTCTTGGGGGGTGCAACCCCGGTTTTCAACATTCCCGAATTCGTGCACGTGTTCACTTACATCATATCGATGGTCGTGCTCTGTGTAGTCTTCGGGAAATTCTGGATTGAAACGACGAGCATGGGCCCGAAGGACGTAGCAAAGCAACTGCAGAAATCAGGTCTCCAAGTGCCCGGCTTCAGGCGGGACCCGAGGATAATCGAGTCAGTGCTCGAAAAGTACATACCGACAATCACGATACTCGGAAGCATTTTCGTAGGCTTACTTGCAGCTTTCGCGGACCTCACAGGAGCTCTGGGGACCGGGACAGGGATACTTCTGACAGTGGGCATCCTCCACAAGATGTACGAAGAGCTTTCTGCGCAGAGGATGTTCGACTTATATCCACAGCTGAAGAATTTCGTGGGGTGAATGAGTGATAATAGTCCTTGGAACTCCGGGAGCAGGGAAGACGACAGTTCTTTCTAAGGCACGGGAGGGGTTTGCAATTGATTTCAAGGAAATAAATTACGGGGACCTCATGGTCGACATTGCACTCAAAGAGAAGATTGTCCAGAACCGCGATGAGATGCGCAAGATGCCCCTCGAGAAACAGAAGATGCTCCAAAGTGATGTAGCAAAGGCGCTCGGGGAAATGGACGGCAACATCATACTGAACACCCATGCCCTCGTGAGCACGCCGGCAGGCTACCTTCCCGGGCTCTCAAAAATACTTTTCGATAACGTCAAAGTAGAGCAGCTCATACTGGTAACATCCCCTCCAAAAGACGTCATAAGGAGGCGCAAGGACGACACGACCCGCGCCCGGGACCAGGAAACAGAAGAGCAGATTCAGGAGCTCATAAACATAAATAAATCGTACTTATTCGCATACTCGGCAATCTCGGGAGCCCCGGCGGCGATAATCGAGAACGCAGACGGAAAGCTCGAGCGCGCCGCAGAAGAAGCGAAGAAAATTCTGGAGGCGCGTTGGGGATGCAAGTAGAACCGTTTTCTCAGTATTCCATGATTTTCTACTCAATAACCCTAGCAGCTGCAATCTACGCGCTATTCGCCCAGTTTGTCCAGAAACGATTCGGCAACCCGAAGAGAGTCAAGGAGATACAAAAGGAGATGCAGGAGATAAACAAGAAGTACGCGGACGCCCTGAAAAGCAAGGACGATTCAAAGCTGAAGAAAGCGGACATAGACCAGCGCAGGATTCCAACCCTCATGATGGAGTCGATGAAATACCAGTTCACCCCGCTAATAATCCTCCTGCCCGTGCTGTTCGTTCTTCCCACATTTCTCCGGGGCCAGTTTCCGGTTTTCGAGATAGAGACCCCGTTTCCAGTGCCGCTGTTTCCATTGCATTTCCTACAGCACTTCAATTTCGACGGCTTCCCGAATTTCCGGACAGTTTTCGGCACTTACGGTTGGTTCTGGGTGGCAGTCTTCTTCACAGGGATTCTCGCGCAGGGCGGGCTCTGGCTCTACGGAAAGGCAAAGAAAAAACTGGGACATTCGGAGGATTGACATGATAATCGCGATTGCAGGAATGTCCGGCTCCGGCAAGAACACGGTCGGCGAAATGGTCGCCAAGATGCTTAAGCTTCGGGTCGTCGAATACACATTCAAGGACTATGCGCGGGACATGGGCGTCGGCTTGATGGAGTTCCAGAAGATGGCGCGCGAGGACGAGCGAATTGACAAAAATTTTGATAAGAGGGTCGTCGCTGACGCGAGCAAGGGAAACTGCGTTGTGACCACATGGCTAGGGCCCTGGACGGTCAAGAAGGCGGACCTGAGAGTCTGGCTCGATGCAAGTGACACCACGAGGGCGAAGCGAATCGCAAAGCGAGAGAGGATGAGCGCCAAAGCGGCTCTTTCGCATCTGAAAAAAAGGGACAAGGACAACATCGCCCGCTATAAAAAACTCTACGGAATCGACATCACGGACAAGGGGATTTTCGACCTCATAATAAAAACAGACCATATACTCCCGGAGGACATTGCCAGTGCAATTGTGCTCACTGCGAAGTCAAAGGCAAATTCAATCAGGAAATCAAAATCACGGAAGAGGTGCGTATGATGGCAACTTTTGAAATTGGACGAGTCTGCATGAAGAATTCGGGCAGGGACCTCGGGAAGAAATGCGTCGTAGTTAACTTAATCGACGACAAGTTTGTCGAGGTTATCTGCGCAGGAAGGAAGAAAAGGCGAAGATGCAACAAGTCCCAGCTCGCTCCTCTCGACGAACTAATGGGCGCCGGGTCGGACGAGGAAGTTTTGAAGGCATTGGCATGAGCCCATGGAAAAAAAAGAAATAATCACAAAAAAGGATTTCGAGACAGACGCAAACTACGGCAAGAGTCCGGGCATGAGGGCAACTGAGGAGCTTCTCGAACTCGGAATCGCAGTTATCGACAAGCCCGCGGGGCCCTCAAGCCACGAGGTGTCCGCATGGGCGAGAAGGATCCTCGAGGCGAACAAGTCGGGGCACTCGGGAACCCTCGATCCAAGGGTATCCGGAGTATTGCCGGTGGGGTTGAACCGCTCTACGAGGGCAATGTCGTACCTCGCCAAGTCGGACAAGGAATACGTTTGCGTGATAAGATTCCACGAGAAGCTCCCGGAGCAGAAGATCAGGAACGTGATGGGGCGCTTCGTAGGGGAGATAACCCAGACCCCCCCACTCCGCTCGGCGGTGGCTCGTCGTCCTCGCAAGAGAAAGGTTTATTACCTTAATATTCTAGAAATAAACGCACGCGAAGTACTCTTCGCAGTAGGATGCCAGGCAGGAACCTATGTCCGCAAGCTGTGTTTTGACATGGGAAAGCTCGCAGGCCGCGGAGCCCACATGAGCGAGCTAAGAAGGACGAAAGCCGGCGTATTCAGCGAGAAGGATTCCCATTCGCTTCAAGACCTGAGTGACGCCTACTGGCTTTGGAAGGAGACAGGGAACGAGGGAGAGATTCGAAAATGCGTTCTCCCTCTCGAGACCGGAATCTCCGCAAAAAAAATATGGGTGGCTGACCAAGCCGTCGAGGCGTTGTGCTTCGGCGCGCCGCTTGCTGCCCCTGGAGTTTCAAAATTCGAGGATGGATTCGCACAAGGCGATGACATCGCCGTGCTTACGCTCAAAGGAGAGCTCGTTTCCCTCGGGAAGGCGCTCATAAGTTCAGGGGGCCTCGCCTCGTTGGAGAAGGGCCTCATCGCAACAACGGAAAGGGTGGTTATGAAAAAAGGGATATATCCCAGATGCTGGTGAAAAAAGAACGAAATCACGAGGAACAAGACAAAAACAAAATTCTTCGGGTTTGTTCGAGTCATTGCTCATTCACCTGCATGATGTTAATGCCGGGGTGGCGGAACCTGGTAACGCGTATGCCTGGAATTAAGCTCGAGAAGACTTGGGTTGTCCAGGTAGCATATGGTCCTCACGGGCCGCATGGGTTCGGGCTTTTTCTTTCTTTAAAAGAAAGAAAACCCCGGAAAAAGAAAGAAACGCCGGGGTTCTAAAAAAAAAAGAAAGAAAAAGCCGCCCAAAAATCCCATCCCCGGCGCTTTAAATTCACAAAGGAGTTGGATGCATGAAACCGCAAAAAAAATCTGATAAAGACGTTCCAAAGGAACCGAAAGTCGATGGAAAAGAGATTCGGGGTATCGTTAGGATTACTGGCAAAGATTTGAGAGGCGATCTCAGGCTTAAGAGGGCTCTTGCAAAAATAAAAGGAGTGGGGTTGAGGACTTCTGGCATAATGGCCGAACTCGTTTTCAAGGAGCTTTCGCTCTCACCATCAACAGTCGTAGGCTCGCTAAGCGATGAGCAGATAGGGAAGGTGGAATACATACTTTCAAACCCCGTGAAGTACGGCATACCCTCGCACATGGTTAACAGGAGGAAGGACATGGAGACTGGGTGGGATAGGCACGTGACAGGTACAGACCTCACGTTCACAGTCAGACAAGACATTGACAAGGAAAAAGGCATCAACACATGGAAAGGCTACAGGCACGCATACGGTCAGAAAGTCCGCGGGCAGAGGACAAGGAGCACGGGCAGGACCGGAATGTCCGTAGGAGTGCTGAGGAAATCGATTATGGCCAAGGCAGGCGGAGCCGCAGCGGCTCCAGCAGCCGGGGCAGCACAAGCTGAGAAGAAAGAGGCGAAAGCCGATAAGAAGTAGGTGTTAGCTATGGGCGATCCAAGAAAACTCAAGAAGAAATACGAGTCCCCGAGAAAACTTTGGGACACCACTAGGATTCAGGAGGAGAGCGGCCTCAGGGAGGAATATGGCCTAAAGAACACGCGGGAACTCTGGAAATCCAAGGCAGAACTAGGGAGAATCAGGCGCGAGGCAAGAAAGCTTCTCTCAAAAGGCGACAAGGGGACCGAGCAAGCAAAGGACCTCCTCACAAAAATCGTCCGACTGGGCTTAGGCACCGAGGCGACAACTATTGAGGACCTTTTATCCTTAACCCTCAGGGACGTGCTCGAGAGAAGGCTGCAGACGCAGGTGTACAAAAAAGGATTCGCAAAATCCCTATCTCAGTCCCGACAGTTGATAAAACACGGTTTCATCTCGATAAATGGGAAGAAAGTTTCAGTGCCGGGGTACGTAGTTCCGGTTTCCGAGGAGAAACTCATAGCGTACTACAAGGCAATAGATATAAACGCGGGGGGCGCAAATGACAAGGCGCCTAAGTCCTCTTAATGGTGATTATGATGAGCAAGAACGAGAAAGAGGAAGTCGTAAAAGAAGAAGCGCTTCCAGAAAAGCAGCCTAAAACCCCAGGGGCAACAGATGCGAAACAGGAGCAACGAGCTCCAGCAGTCCCTACTGAGGAGGCTGACAAGGCCCCAGTAATAAAAAAGGCCAGGGGAGAAATCAGGTGGGCTATTGCGCACATATTCTCTTCAAAAAACAACACTATTATCACGATAACGGACCTGAGCGGCTCTGAGACTATCGCGAAAGCTAGCGGTGGCATGATAGTCAAGGCAGACAGGGAAGAGGGTTCGCCATACGCCGCGATGCAAGCTGCCTTCAAGGCAGCAGACCAGGCAAAGCTTAGGGGCATAACCTCTATCCACATCCGGATACGGGCCCCGGGAGGCCATGGGGCGAAGACCCCCGGTCCAGGGGCGCAGGCAGTCGTAAGGGCACTTGCAAGGTCAGGACTGAGAATTGGAAAAATCGAGGATGTAACCCCGATACCGACCGACACCACGAAGAGGTCTGGCGGAAGGAGGGGCCGCAGGGTGTAACCGATGAAAGTTGAAATAACCAAATGCGACGAGCAGGAAATGGATTTCCGGTTCACTGGCTCTAGCGTTGCTTTTGCAAACGCAGTCAGGAGGATTGCAATGTCCGAGGTCCCGACGTTTGCGATAGACAGCGTTACATTTTACGAGAACACGTCTGCTTTTTTTGACGAGTATGTCGCCAACAGAATCTCGCTTGTTCCCTTGACGACGGACCCAAAATACACTGAAAAGGACGAGATTTCATTCATGCTTGAGGCGCAAGGTCCGAGCACAGTCTACTCCGGGTCCCTCAAGAGCACGGACAAAAAAATCGAAGTTGCGGTTGAGAAAATCCCCCTCCTGAAACTCACTGATGGACAGACGGTGAGGCTGGAAGCAAAAGCGAAGCTCGGGATAGCGAAGAAGCACTCAAAGCACCAGGCCTGCCTGATAACTTACAAATACAAGGATGACAAGAAAGATGAATTTGATTTTCATTTGGAATCATTCGGGCAACTTACCCCGAAGCAGATATTAAAGAAAACGCTCGAGCTTTTGGAGACCAAATGCGACGAGCTGGAGGCTGGGCTGAAAGAATCGTGAGTTCACGGTTAATGCGGGGGTGGCAGAGCCAGGTCAAATGCGCAGGACTGAGGCAGCCTGTTGTTCGTCGGGCTCCAAACGCCTGGGGGAAAACGGCTTCGGAACTCCTGTACCCTAGCGGTTGCGTGGGTTCAAGCTTTTCTTTCTTGAAAAGAAAGAAAACCTTGGAAAAGAAAGAACTACCCAAGGTTGCTGCCCAAAAATCCCATCCCCCGCATTTTTCATTTGTGAAAAATGTCGGTACATTTGCCGCAGCAAATAGGGCCGCATTTTTCATCCAGTGCTGTTTCAAAATTGAGAAAGGATGATGATATGAAGAGACAAACAGAAATCCCAGAAGTTAGGGAACTGATAGTGTTCCTCGAAAAGGCTTCCAAAAAGAACAATGCGCCGATTTGGGCGGATTTAGCAGAGAGGCTCGCGAAGCCCAGGCGCGCGATGGCTAGCGTGAACGTTGGTAAAATCGACAAGAACACGAAAGAGGGTGACACGGTTCTTGTTCCCGGGAAAGTGCTCTCAGGAGGCTCTATCACGCACGCCATCGACATAGCGGCACTCAGGTTCTCGATGGACGCTGAGAGGAAAATTAGTTCGCAGGGCTCCTGCATGGACATAAAGTCGCTCGTCCAAAAAAACCCCAAAGGTACGGGCGTCATCATAATGGAGTGATAATATGAAAATCATAGATGCAAAGGGATGCGTGCTGGGGCGGGTAGGTTCGCGAGTTGCGAAAATGCTCCTCACTGGCGAAGAGGTGGCGCTTGTGAATGCCGGAGAGGCAGTTCTCTCAGGCAACCCGCAATCGACGACTGAGAAATTCATAGCTAGGAGAAGCGCAAAGAACAGGGCAAACCCGGAGCACTCCCCCCACTGGCCACGGAGGCCGGACCTTCTCGTAAGGAGGATGTTACGTGGGATGCTCCCGTACAGGACAACGCGGGGGAGACTCGCGTTTAAGAGGCTGAAGGTATATACGGCGCAACCAGCTGAACTATCGAAAGCCGAAGTTCTTGAAATGACAAGTGCGTCTAAGCTCAGGACCGATTCTATTACGATAAACGAGCTTTGTAAAAACTTGGGGTACAGGGTGGGTAGATGAAGAAGAAGACCGAAAAAACAGATAAGCCAGCGGAGAACGTAGCTAGTGATGCGCAACAGGCTGCTCCAGTCCATGCTCCTAAAAAGAAGGAGAGGAAGAGCAGGAAGAAGAAGGAAAAGTTCTTCCATGCAAGGGGTAAGCGCAAGGAGAGCATCGCAAGGGCAACAATAACCGAGGGC
>JBDRJJ010000099.1:0-2290 GCA_043815135.1 Microcaldota archaeon
GGGGTTCCGTTCTGGGTGAAGTGCGGCCAGTAGAAGAAAAAGCCTGCAGCTTTTGGTTAGCTGCAGCCCTGCACTGCAGGTAATTCCGAGCCAATTTTTGAGAAAAATATAGCGAAACTTCGCAAAGGAAAAGCGTCGAGAAACGTTTTTGGTTCATTTTACCCGAGTTCCGGGTTCGAGAGCGATAGATTTATGAGATGCAGCCTCGAAAAAGAAAACCTTTAAATACTGAAATCGATAATTTTATTGAATGCGGCCCAAGCGACCAGGGGCTGTGAAGCAGCTCTTAATGCTAATAGATGAGTTCCGGTGCCAACGCTGCCACCTTAATCTATCTAAGTTCCCGGAACTTATTCAGTTGCACCATATGATAGACCGGGAGGTTCTCTGGAGAGCTAGGCGCGAGGGCTTGCAGAGGCAGTTTATGGAGATGAGAAGGAATATCGAATACCAGCAGATTCTCTGCCCTGCCTGCCATGCGCACATCCACGAGGACAGGGAGAGAGAGCACTTCTTCCCGAATTATAATTTGAATACGTCTGGGAATAATGTAAAGCTCGCGCTTGAGAGCCAGATGAAAGTGAAAGTAAAGACTAGGGGGTAGTAGGGGAGCGGGCCATCGGTTTCCGCGACCGAACCCTATTTATATTTTTAACGAGAGATTTTTCCGGGGGAGTATGAAGCTAGTTTTCGAGGAACCGGCGTGCACTTCCTGCGGAGCTTGCCTTTCGGTATGCCCAAAGGGCCCGAAGTCGGTCAATCTCCTGAAGTGCAAGCACTGTCCCCCCGAATCCGCACCTTGCAAGATTGCCTGCCCGCTAGGCGCCATAAAGCAGTCCGGCGATTTCCTTTTTATTGATTCTGAGGAGTGCAACGGTTGCGGGGAGTGCGAAAGGAGATGCCCGCATGGCGCGATTGAGATTGTGGGGGATAAAGCAATCAAGTGCGACACGTGCCTCGGGAAACCGCTTTGTATGGATTACTGTCCGGAGGAAGCGATAAGGATCTTGAGGAAAGAGGATGGGACGCTGGGTTGGAGGATAAGGGATGAGAAAGTTGGGTATTCTGTTGGAATCCCAAATCTTTCAAAAGAGGAAGAGGAGATTATACGCGAAACTTGCTCGAGGTTCAGGGAGGAAGCGAAGAGGATGGATTTCGGAGATAAAGAAACTACGCGCCTAGAGATAGAGAAGATTCTCACTCGCTACTGCGAGGAAAACGAACTGCTGATGGAAGTCGAACAGTTCCGGGACATAACAAGAGTCGCGCTCATGCAGGTCTCAGGATTCGGCCCATTGGATTCGGTGCTTGCTGATGATTCCCTTGAGGAGATTGCTGTCGTTGGCTTGTCCAAGCCCATATACGTTTACAGGCGGGGGGTGGGATGGCTTGAGACTGACTGCGAGTTCACTTCCGAAGAGGTTTTCGTGAACACAGTAAATAAGATGGCGAGGCCCCTTGGCAGGAGACTCTCATATCAATCCCCCAGGATGAATGCAGTGCTCCCAGACGGCTCAAGGCTCCATGCATCGATGCCGCCCATTTCACAACTCGAGCTAACGATAAGGAAATTCAGGGCGAACCCGATTTCCGTTCCTGAGCTCATAGCTTTTGGAACTGCGAGCTCGGAAGCAATAGCCTTCCTCTGGCTTGCGATGAAAATCGACACCTCGATTGTTGTCGCGGGAAACACAGCAAGCGGAAAGACAAGCACGCTCAATGCCATTTTCTCATTCGTGCCCCTTAATGAGCGGGTTCTGATAACAGAAGAAACCCCGGAAATAAACATACCGCACAGGCACAGGGTTTCACTTATAGCGAACACTGAACTTGGAGTTAGCATGGGGGACTTGGCGAGCGATAGCTTACGGATGAGGCCGGACCGGCTCGTAATCGGGGAAGCGAGAACTGGGCAGGAAGCTAGGGCGCTTCTCGATGCGATAACGAGCGGCCAGGCACGCGGGAGCTACGCTACATTTCACGCTCAATCCGGAAAAGAAACCATAGCAAGACTTCTGTCCTTAGGGATTTTAGAAACAGATATCGAAGCCATTGGCCTCATAGTAATTCAAAAAAGAATCGGAGGGGTGCGAAACAAGAGAGAAGAAAGAAGGATAGTGGAGATATCAGAAGTGCAAGCAGGTGGGGGGTCAGTTGACGCTGTCAAGATATACTCGTATGATTTCAAGTCCAGGGCACTGAAGAGGACGAAGAACTTCTCAAAAACAGAGGAGACTGTAATGAATGCACTGGACCTCGACAGGAAAGGATTCCAGAAGGAGTTGAAGGA
>JBDRJJ010000100.1:0-5940 GCA_043815135.1 Microcaldota archaeon
GCCGCTTGCCCTGACCCGGCTCTTCCTGTTAATTTTATAAGCTATGGCGTATCAAATAGACTCAACAGCATAGCATGGGGCACGTAAGATGAACGAAGATAAGATTCGCGGCTATCTATCCCATAAGTCATTGAACGATGAAGAACAGGTTAGTGAGAGCCCTGCAGAAACGCAGCATGATGAACCGCACGAGCAGGCCCACCCCAAAAAAGCCGCTCACCACGCCCACAAGAAGCACCATGCCGAGGAGCTTCAGCCTGGACCCCCCGAAGACAGGATTTTTTATGATGAGCCGACACCTGAGAAAAAAGCTGAAAAGCACTTCGAACGGATGGGCGCAAAGCCGAGTCCCAAGAGGAGGTCCGGGAAAACCTACCTCCCGCTGATGATTTATTCCGATAAGATTACTCAGGAGGAGAACAGGAAGATGTTCTACCACCTCTCAAAGAAGAAGCTCCCGATGTTCGAGTTCATCGACCTCGCTTGGCCCCTTTCTTTCGGGAGGGCGAAGATAATCGTGAAAAAGGAGGGAAACACGATAAACATGTTCGTGGAGAACAAGAACAACGCCCTGAGTTACTCGCCCCTCATATTCCCTTTCAAGATGGGGGACCCGGAAGAGATTGAGCTCAAGAGGGGAATGCCGATGCCGTTCCCGTTTTTCGTCTCGAGGGGCAACTTTCTTGACTTTATGGCAAGGGAAGGAATCGAGGAGATGAGGCTCTCCATCAACCGGTTCATGGGTTTCTACTACGCGACAGGGACCGCCATAGGCGGCGGCTTGAGGAGACCGCTACTCCTGCGGCATCCAAACAGGTTCCTCGAAATAGAGCTGGAAAAACGGCCATCTTTTTATATAGAGCTCCTGAAGCCGATACTTAAAACCGTGCACCTGCACTCGAATGAAGCGTTGTTCGAAAACAAGGAAACGAGCATCGGACTCGACAACTTCAATGTATTCCAGCATGGACTGATTGTAGGCACTTCCGGGACAGGGAAGAGCAAGTTTATCGCAATCCTCGTTGCTGCAATGAAGCAAAAGTACGGGGACCAGGCGCGGATTGTGGTTCTCGACCCGCAGGGCGAGTTTACCAAAACGATGAAAGGCGGGAAAATTGTCGATTTCGTCAACAACTATATCGAGCCACTGAACACTGGAAAAGAGAAAACGCCCCTGACCACTCAGCTGATTGTGGACATTCTTGCTTCAGCAATAGGGGCGGAGAACAAGTATTCTGAGAGAGTTGCGTTCTATTCTGTCCATCTGCTTGTTGAGATCGATAAGCTGACCCTCGAGAACATAAACCTCCTCCTGACGGACACTGCAAGGAGAATGGAGTTCGTTTCCTCATGCCAAAACGACGAGATAAAGAGGTTTTTTGACGAGGAGTTCAACGACATCTACATGCACCACTTCAATGACGCGATACTCCCGATACTGAACTTCATCGGCGAATACATGCTATATCTAGGGAGCAAGAAGACCGAAGAAGTCCTCTACCAGTTAATCGAAGACAACGAGCTTAGCGTCATCTCCTTTAATCCGCATGTCTTCGGAAGAAGGATGGTGAAATTCTTTGCGAACGCAATAGTGAGCCAGATGTACACCCTTGCAATAACCGGTTTATTCAAGAGGCCGACAGTGCTCATTGTTGACGAGTTCCCGATAGTCGAGTCAAGACTCGCGAGGGAGATTCTCTCTGAAACGAGGAAGTTCAACCTCCACCTCTACGTCGCTACCCAATTCCTGAACCAGATAAGGAAGGAGGTTCTCGATAGCATCATCACCAACACGAAGAACGTTGTTGCATTCAGGAGCAACAAGAATGATGCCGAGGCGCTGAGCGCAATGATGGACATCAAGGTCGAGGAGGCGTTCAAGAAGAAGCTGTCTCCGAGCGAGCTTGAGGTCGAGATAAAGGAGATGTTCGTAATCCTCCAGGACAGGGAGTGCATCGTCAGGCTCTTCGATGGGAAACGGTTGATACTGCCGATGAAGACGAGAACCGTCGATATGGACAGATGGATAAAGTAGATTCGTTTTTTTATTTGGTTGCCTAGGTGGGGAAGTGGATTTGGACGAGGCATTCGGGCACACTTTTCGTGCAATGCTAGGAAAAACAGACTGCGCGCTGAAAATCGATGATTTCAGGGACTACTTTCTTGAATACATGCTCCCCTACTCGATTGGGAAATCCGCTGTTTCGGGAAAAGAGGTTACAATCGTATCGGAAGAGTACTGCAAAGGAGCAAAATTCATCTCGCAGGATGAAATTAAGGAGGTCCCCTTCGAGCCCCTATCAATAAACGAGATAAAGGACATCGACAGCATCCTCGAGGCCATTGAGGGGCGGATGCATTATTCCGGAAACAAGATACTTGGGAATTCAGACTTTGCAAAAAACGTTGACTTGTGCATCGACAGCTTTTACGTCCGCGATTCCCACAACATCCAGCAATCGAAGTACATAGCTTATGGCTGGATGATTCGCGACAACAGCGAGTTCGTTTTCGGGGCAGGCGGCATGGGCGAGGGCAAGCAGGTTATCCGATGCATCGCAGCGTTTAACATAACACGATGCTTCGAGTCCTATTACATGGTGGACACGAGCGACGCATATTTCTCCTACAACTGCACCGGCTGCTCGAACATAATGTTTTCATTCAACCAGCGGGGCAACCGCTACCTAATCGGGAACACGCCCCTTCAGAAGGACAAGTACCTCGGGTTGAAGAATAAGCTTCTCGGGGAAGTTCGGGAAAAACTTTTGTGCGACAAGCAATTCCCGTCGCTTTTCAGCATCCCAGTAAATCCAGAAATCGAATTACCCGCGATAAATGCAAAGGAGCGGACTGGCGAGCAGAACATGGGAAAAATGGAGCGGGATTTTTCGATGACAACCAAGATACTCTTTGGCAAAGAGCTTGGCCCAATAAGGAAATTCGACCAGTGGCTTTCAGGACATTCTCTTGAGTTGAAGGAAAGAAAAACGCCATTCGGGAGAATCACGTACTCGATTTCCTTGTTCCCGTTCATGAGGGATGTGTCCGAAGGAAGGTTCGTGACGGATGATGAGGCAATCGAGCTCGCGAGAATTTCTTTCGACCCGGGCCCGATTGATGGGGCCAGCATGGAAAAGGCGTTTTCATTAGCCTCCAAAATCGCCTATTATTCGCCGGAGATATACACGGGGAAAAGCCAGAACATAATCGAAACGCCGATAGCTGTAAACTCCTCAGACATCTACAGAATTGGCGACTCGACGAATTCGAGGCACTCCGGGGTTTCAGGTGCGGTCCTGAACTCTGAATACGTTTTCGGCTCCAACAGGGCGATACATTCCCGCTTCTGCATCAACTGCTACCACTCCCTCGACCTCACAAACTGCTTCGAGATGGACAGCTGCTCGCATTCCCGGGACTCGATGTTCTGCCACAACTGCGAGAACCTCCAGGAGTGCATGTTCTGCTTCAACACAAAAAGCAAGCGGTACGCGATAGGGAACGTGGAGGTCGGCAAAGACGCGTATCTTGCAATGAAAGCCAGAATCCTGGGGCAGATTCTCAGGGAGCTTGAGAAAACGGGCGGGCTGAAACACGACATTTACAACATCGGGTGCATCAGGGCAAAAGTCAGTGAATAGAAAGTTTCATCTCATAAACTCCCTTTTCCCCGATAATAACTCTTGAAATCGAAACAACATCCCCCTCCTCCTTTCTGTTGCAGTTTGCAGTAATCATTGCTGCCTCCTTTTCAGTTTCCAATAAAATGCAATAGCCCATCTCGTTTGCTATGTCCCCCAGCCTTTCTTTCACAATGTATCCTGCGGCTTCATCCCCCTCGACCCACCCGGCTGCCCGCTCGTAATCGCCTGCACACCAAAGCACTTCGGCAATGTCGTTTGCATGCTGATACCTGACAAGGGACTCCCGCGAGAACTTCTGTGATTCGTACGTTGAGGGAATGAACGAAAACAACATGAGCGCCACAAGTAAGGAAAAGAACGCTTCCATCACCAACCCAAAACCCTTAGTCGATGCACGTCTCAAGATAACCGACCCTTTCATGTTGGGAAACCCAGACAATCCTTTGCACGCAGTTGACTCCCTCCCCCCTCGACAAAACATCCTCTCCACCCAAGGAAAATGCGAGGCTGGCCTTAAGTTTTTCCACTCCGAGCTGTTCTGCAAGCTTTTTCGTGTCGAGTTCTCTCAACTTCTCAACATCCACTTTGTGTGGGTAAACTCGCGAGTCGTCGCTTTCGCTCAATCCGTACTTAACCAAATAATCCGAGGCAAGAAGCAGTTTCGATTCCATCTCCTGGTTTTCCGCCATCAAGAGGGTCCTTTCAGCGATTGTCGAAAAAACAATGAAGCCGATGTAGGCGATGAGCACAACTGCGAGTGACGCAAGAATGCCGTCAAGCGAGAATATCGCGCCTTTAGATTGGCTCTTTTTCATCCCGAACCACCAATGCCTTCGAAGTTGAGTTGTAAGCCCCTCTTCTGCAGTGCACCTCCCCGTTCACATCAATCACGTTTTTCAATTCCAGCGGAAAACCCGAGTGCGCTGCGTCGAGCGAATAATACCCCGCGAGCTCTGCGATATCGTTTGCGCAGGAGCGTGCCGAGAGGCTCTCTCCGAGAGAATTCGCCCTTGCGTGCAGATTCGCAAACGAGACAACGAAGACTAGCAAGAATGCGAGAAATGCGGAGATTGCAACAAGGCCCTCCAGGCTCATCTGCCCTTTCTTGTCCATCATCCGTAACCAACCCACGTGCCCTCTGGAATCACCGAAACAGACCCGATTCCAGCCTCTTCGTCATAGTATGAAATTCCAAAAACAAAATCCCCGGAAAACTGCTCTGCAAACACTTCCGGATCGTTGGTGAGGGCGAGGCCGCCTTTTGAGACCCCGACCTTTTCGGAAACGGAATCTACGTCGATGAATGAAAGGCACTTGCTGACACTTTTTGCCTCATACTGTGGGAATGTCCTAACAACTTCGGTCCTCTCGTCCCCTCCCCAGCAGGTTTTGCATTTGAGCGGTTTCTTCTCCCTTGTTATTTTTTCAGCCAACGCATCGAGTTCTTTATCCGAAACGATTCCGCACCAGACCTCGGCATTTTTCTTTTCCCTGATGTGGTGCGTGATTTCCGAAATTTTCTCAGCCGCTTTTTCGGCCCGCTCTTCCCGACGTGCTCCTTGTTCTGCGCCTTTTGAGAGCGCCTGCATCAACGAATGCTTGAAATCCAGCTTCGAGTAGTACGTCCTCTCGAGTTCGAGGACATAAGACGCTGTTTCAGCGCTCTTGTCGGCTTCGGAGTTGTAAACTCCGGCTATCGAGACTATCGCGACTGCGGCTACAAGAACAAGAAGGATGCTCGCAAGACCGCGCATAATCATTTTTGGGTGAAAACAATATAAATAGCCAATTTGAACATAACACCATGAGATCGCTCTCAGCAAGCGAGGCAATAGGATATTTCTGGATAATCGTCGTTTTAGTCTTCGTAATCCTGATATGGTGGAAGGTAAGCTCAATACTCTACCACGACGAGCTCTGCGTCCTCCAAGCCGGGCTTTCTTGTAAAGAGAAAAGGCTGTACCTGGAAGGGAACAGCCTGAAGCTGGATATTACTGCAAAAAACAAGCTGGGCAGGTGGGTGCAGGTAACGGGGCTTCTCTGCAGTTCGGAAACCCCGGATCCTTCAATTGGAAGGCCGAGGAGGGATTTCGAAGAGGTGAAGATAAACGCGATTCCTGATTCAGACTTTACGGTCTCCGGCACCTGCTACAGAAGCGCAAATGACACGAGTTCCCACTTCAAGGGAATCATCTATCTCCGATACGAGTTCAAGGACGAGCCCTACACTCCGGGTTCGCAGGTAATTGTTGGAAACCTCAGGGGCAGCGTCAACTAAAGGATTAAATACCCT
>JBDRJJ010000101.1:0-3380 GCA_043815135.1 Microcaldota archaeon
GCTTCAGCTTCTCGAGCGCCTTCGCCCCTTGGGCCCTGAACGGGAGCATTATCTCACCGTAGTATCTTTTTGCGTATTCTTCGATTTCTGCCCAAGGAACCTCGTCATCGAAATTTTTCTCGGTTGCAATGTGCTGGCCGAAGAAATCGCATGGGAACAGAATCTTGTCCTCCTCGAGGTATGTGAACATAGTTTCTGGCCAGTTAAGCCATGGTGCATCGATGAAGCGGAGCGTTTTCCCGCCAAGCTCGATGCGGGTCGATTCGTCAACGACCATTATCCGTTCATCCGCAACGCCAAAGTAATCCTTTGCAGCAATCTTCCCGATTTTGCTCGTGACTAGTTTCGCGTTGTTCGCTTGCTCGAGGATTTCTGAAATCGCGTTCGCGTGGTCCGGCTCGGCGTGGTTCATAATTAGGTAGTCGAGCTTTTCCATTGGAATTTTTTCAAGAACATTCAACATCAGCTCCTTCTCAAAGCCCGGGTTCACTGTGTCTATTAGGGCGTTTTTCTGCTCTCCCCGGATGAGGTAGGAGTTGTAGCTTGTGCCTTCCGGTAACGGAATGATTGCGTCGAAAATCCTGCGCTTGAAATCCTTTGCGCCAACGCTGAAAACCTCTTCGGCAATCTGGATTGATGGCATTGCATCAGCTCAATCTACAGTTATCGTCTTGCTCAGGTTCCTCGGGTAGTCCGGGTCTATTCCCTTCTTGACGCTCCAGTAGTAAGCAATGAGCTGGACTGGCACGACGTTCAAAATCGGCGCGAATAATCCGTGGTCGCTTGGAACTGGCACGAAGTCATGGGAGTTGTGGCGAAGGCCCTTGTCATCCTCAGAAACGCAGATGACCCGGCCGTGCCTGCAGGAGACCTCGTTCATGTGCGAGATTATCATGTGCGAGTCCTCCTTTGAGGTGACGTATAGCACGGGGTAACCCTCCTCGACAATCGAAAGCGGGCCGTGCTTGAACTCCGATGAGTAGATTCCCTCGCAGTGCGTATACGTGATTTCCTTTATTTTGAGGGCGCCCTCAAGCGCTATCCCGTGGTTCATCCCGTATCCGAGGCAGTAGATGTCGCTTTTCTTGTGAAGCTCGCCTGCGATTCTCTCGCAAGATTGGGCAGTCGCCTCGATTGTGCTTTCAAGGAGTTTAGGGAGGTCGTGCAGTCGTTTCAAAAGCTCCTTCGCCTCGTCCTTCTTGATTGACTTGTTGCGCTCCCCGAGCTTGATTGCAAGGTACACGAGAAGGACAACCTGGTTCACGAACGTCTTCGTCGCAGGGACGCTCATCTCAAGGTCGCAGGCAAGGGGGAGGTATGCTTCGCTTGCGTGCATGAGGGAAGAGCCGATGACGTTCATGACTCCCAGTATCCGCCCCACTTTATTTTTTTTGCAGAAGTTTATTGCATTCATCAGGTCCTTCGTCTCGCCGCTCTGGGACACGCAGATGAGGACGCTGTCCTTTTTTATGACGTTGCCGTAAAGGGATTCGAATTGGCCGGCGATGACTGGAACGACTTTTCTCTTCGAGAGTCTGTTGAAGTAGTAGGAACCGACTACGCACGCATTATAGCTTGAGCCACTTCCGATCAGGTATACCTCGCTTCCGTGCATGTGGTCGAGGAAAACATCCACATATTTGGATTCGTCCAGCGTCTTCAAAAGAGTCCCAACTCTTGCTGGTTGCTCGTGTATCTCCTTTAGCATGAAGTGCAGGTACCCGCCCTTGCTCGCGGAATCAACAGAAAGCTCGCTGCGCTTGGGCTTGCGCGCTATCTCCTTCCCGCTGCTGATATCCAAGATTTTGTAGGAGTTGTAAGTGAATTCGACCATCTCGCCGTCCCTAAGGGGAACGATTTGCTTAGTGAACGGAAGGATGGACGGGAGATCGGATGAGCAACACACGAATTCCTTTCCCACGCCCAGGTAGAGGCTGCTCCCCATTTTCGTGCAGTACATGGTTTTTTGGTCTAGCCGGGTGATTGCATACGCGTAGTCGCCGTGCAGGTCCTTCGCCGCATCCATTATTGCACTCCGCATGTCCTTGGTTTTTTTGTAGTGGCGCTCGACTGCATGGATGCACGTCTCCCCGTCATTGGTGCTTCGTATCTCCATCCCTTCTTTCCTGAACTCCTCGTTCAGCTGGATGGTGTTTACGATGTTGCCGTTATGGGCGCCCGCCATCTCGCATTTGGTGTCGAAGTGGGGCTGTGCGTTGACTTGAGAGGGGGCGCCGAATGTGGCCCATCTGAGCTGGCAGATTCCCCTGTCCCCCCGCATGTCCATTAGCTTGAGTTTTTTCGTGACCTCATCTATAGTCCCAACGTCCTTTCTTAGGTCTGCCCTGTGTCCATCAACTGCAACGCAGCCCACCGAGTCATAGCCCCTGTAGGTCAGGTTCCGCCCGCCCTTCACGAGGATTTCGCCGAGGTCGTCCCTGGATTGCTTGTAGATTATTCCGAATATGCCACACATGGAGGGGAATTTGGTGCTATAAATTAAAAAGGAATCGGATTGACTTTGTTAATTCGCTTTTTTCTTATGCTGCTTCCGAGGTAATCAGGATGCCCATTGCGTTCGGGGCTACTCTTTCAACTGTTTTTGGCTTGTCGATGCTCCTCGTGCTCAAGCCGAACAGGACTCCCGGACTAACCTTGAACTCCCGGTCTTCCGCACCGCTACCGTCGGTTCTTTCTCCGACAGGAGGATGAAGGGAATAAATCGACGCTTTTCCATGCCCCTCGAGGACGAGCGTTCCCTCTGGGAAAACGATTGCCAGCTCGCCGCGCAATACCCCCTGCACGATTTCGTCTCGGTTCCCGGAGGACAGGAGTTTTTGGTATAAATTTGAGTTCTGCACACCCAGTTCTATCCACACGCTCCTGCCGTTATCGGTCAACTCGACTTTCAAGTTTCCTGGGTTGAGCATCAAGCCGAATGTGCCTGATTCGTTTCTCAGTTTCTCTGGAACCCCGAGCACGAGCGTCCTCCTCCATCCTCCGATGCCCACTGCAAATGATATTTCAGGACCAAACTTTTCACCGGACTCCGAGCTTGCGGTGAAAAGCGGAGTGAATATCCTCCATTCATTCATCAGTCTTTCGGCTTTAGTTCCGCGGTCAACGCCTCCCGCCCACGTTCCTTTCACTATCCCCTCATCCATCGAGGGATATCTCCAGAAACCATTCCTCGAACTGATTGCCTGCAATGCTTCGGTGTGGGAAAGTTGTGCGATGTTCTGCGACCTAGGGCTGTGCGAGTGTGTGTAAATTCCGAGTTTTGACATTTCTTTCAGTCTCCGAGTCTGGAATGCTGAGTTGTGAAATAATCTCTTGCTGTAAATCCAGTCATCCTTGTCCTGCTGCAGATTTTATGAGGA
>JBDRJJ010000102.1:0-2896 GCA_043815135.1 Microcaldota archaeon
TAAGCTATCAGCCTGCCGCCGATTCCTTTTTTCTTCGCGTCGAAATTCGTCATAACGCCCCGGGATGTTGAAACCACTAGAAGACCAAAGTCCTTGCTTGGGATGTATCTCTGCTCCCATTTGTTCCAATCCTGGTTTTTCACTGGGAAGCGGGGCTTTATTGTCTTGCAGTCGTTGATTCGGCCCAGAAGCTTAATCCTGAATGAACCGGACTTGCCGTCGTCAACGAATTCGAATTCCCCTATGTAGTTGTTCGTTTGGAAAAGGGAAAGAACCTCCTTTATCAGCTTGGAAGCTGGTTTTATCGAGCATTCCTTCCTCCCCACGATTTCGTGAGTTTTTATCGCGTTAAGCGCGTCTGAAAGCGGATCGTTAGCCATTGCACCACCTAAAACTTCCTGAATCCTATCTCCTCGCCTACTTCCCTGAAGCACCGTCTGCAAACAGTGAGGCTGTATTTTCTTATGAGCCCCCTGGCAGTGCCGCAGAACCTGCACTTCCTGTTGCCCCTGCCCTTGAACTTGGACTTGAGCTTTTTCCCTGCCACTGCCGTCTTGCTATGAGGCTCAGCCATCGGAATCACCCTCTACCGTAACATTCAATCCTTTTGCAAACGCGATTCCGTCATCGCGTGTGAGCTTGTGTTTTTTGCCTACTCTCCCCTTTGCGTGCCTTCTTGAAGAAACGCGTGCCCCTCTCCTTCTGAGAGTAACGCAGACGTCAAAGCCGATAATCCCGATTTTCGGGTCGTACTTCACGCCTGGGAAATCGATATATTCCTTAACTCCGAACGAGAAGTTTCCATTTTCATCGAAAGAACGCTCCTTTAGCGTGTGCTCGACGGCCTTCAGAGCGCGCTCCAGTATCTCTTTAGCCGCCTTCCCGCGGATAGTGACTTTCGCGCCGATTGGGTCCCCCTTCTTTATCTTGAATACCGGGTTCCTCACTTTTGCGGTCGTGACAATGGGGTTCCTGTTGGTCATCACTTCGAGGAGCGTCTTCGCGTTCTCGAGCTTTTGGCCAGCCTCCCCGCTGCCGATGTTGAGCGTAACCTTTTCGATTATTATCTCCTTCATTGCATTTTCTTGGCCTTCCATCATAAACACCAATCATGACTACTCGACAACGAACAGGTAGGGCTTTGTGGTTATGAATATCCCTCCGTCCTCCTCCATGTGGGCCTCATACTTCCTGTTCCCGACCATCCTGAACTCCTTCAGTTTGCAGACTTTCCCGGCATGCTTTCCCTTAACGACGAGGCAACGCGCGCCAGGCTCTAGCTTCAGGAGCTTCTCGATTTTATTTTCAGGAACTGACACCTTTACTGAATCACCGATAGAGTAGTTGTTGTCTCCCGGGACCGTCTTTCCGTCATGGAGACCGAGCGATATCGCACCCTTCTTTCCCTTTACCTTGCTCCTGATTTTACAGAGCTTCGACTTCGCCTCATCAAGGCTTACCTCGTTCAGGGTGAACCTCCCATGATCGTCAATGCCGATTTTATAGCCCTTGCCGATTTTTGGGAATGTAACGACATCCATGAGGCCAACTGGGAACGATGGGTCCTTCACGAGCCTTCCATCGATGAACACCTCGCCGTGGTTGAGTATGTACTTTATTTCGCGCGTGTTCGCCGCGAGATTGAGGTAATCGCGCACAAGCACTCCAAGCGGGATTGCTTCCTCGAGCCTGTGCGGGCCCGGCGCTGCCTTGATTAGCCACGAATGCGTTTTCTTCGCTATGCGCAGTGTCCTGAAGGAGGAAATCCTTTTCAAATGCGATGAACCGCCTTTGCTTGCCATTATACCAACCTCTATTTCGCCTTCTTCTTCCTGTCAAGAAGCGCTTTGCGCCGCTTGTCGCTCATGTCAGCTTCCAGTAGCAGAAGTTTTGAGGGATGTATTCCGAATGGAACCTCCCCCCCCTTCGCTTTCCTGACCACTATGCCTTCAACATATACTGCAGGGACCCTAAGGTCGACGCCGGTTACCTTGCCCGTCTTCCCCTTATGGCCGCCCCTCATTATCTTCACCCTGTCACCCTTCCTCACCGGGAGGGACCGGGTGACTGTGCTGAGCTTGGCCCTAAGCTCCTTTGAAAGATGAACGCCCATTGTGGCGTGTCTCTCGTGGAGCTTCGCTTGGTAAAGCGCCTTCCTCTGTGTCCTTGGTTTTGTCGGCATAAACATCACGGTTAAACGACTGCTGATGCGATTGCGGCTACTTTAGGATACCTGTCTGCAACTTCTCTCGCTATGACCCCCTTGATTTCTGTCCCCTTCGGGAGCCCCTGGTCATCTATGAGTATAGCTGCATTGTCCTCAAACGAAAGCCTGTAGCCTATTGGCCTCCGTATCTCTTTTCTCTGCCTGATAATCACTGCAGTCTCGACCTTTTTCCTCATCTGGGGGGTGCCTTTTTTCACAGACACCACCACCACGTCTGCAATCCCTACTTTCGGCTGCCTTGATTTTCTGCTCTTCCACCTCTTCACGCCGATTATCTGAACGATTTTTGCGCCGCTGTTGTCATCGCAAACTAACACTGAGCCTGTTGAAAGACCCCTTGTGATTTTTGATTCAAGCCCCTTCATTCAATCATCCCTGCAAACGTCAAACGACTAACCGCGCCTCTTCTTCTTTCTAATGTTACGCTTCTCCGCTTTGGCAACAATCTTTATTACAGTCCATGATTTCGTCTTCGAGAGCCTCCTGCACTCGCCTATCTCGACTACATCGCCGGTCTTGGCGCCTATGCAGGCCGGGTTGTGGGCGGCTATTTTCGATTTTCGCCTCGCATACCTCTCGTACTTGGAAACGTATTTCGTGAGGTCGCGCTCGATGATGACCGTGTTCTTCCCTTTGTCGCTCACTACGATCCCTTCGGTTCTCGCGCCC
>JBDRJJ010000103.1:0-4955 GCA_043815135.1 Microcaldota archaeon
ACCATCGCAATCTGGGACGGGTCCATTGCGCGAAGTCTTATGCCGTCTGTATCTATTTCGAGAGTGCCCTCCTCTATGAGGTTCACTATCGCGTCAATACAATTCTTCCAAACTCTCGCGTCGTCAATTTGAATCTCGAACATAAATTCACCTTCCCAGGTGTATAGATGGAGTGAAATTTATATAAACGATTCGCAGAACAGGGTTAGTTGGGAAAGACTCCTTTTTCTTTTGCCTGGGAATAGAGTTCTCTCCCGAATTCCTCGTTGCCGGCCTTGTTAAAGTGAAGGTCGATGGGGTAATAAAAGCTGTTTAGGTCTGTTTTGTCGACCCGGTATTCCTGGAATGGGTCCAGTATGATTATTCCTTCCCTTGCCCCAAACTCCTTGATGAGCCTCTGCGGGACATCGGGCGAATACTTGTTTTTGTCTGCAGCGAAATACGTGTCCCAAGCCGATTGGTCTATTTCCATTGCATCTGGGAGTATGGACACGATGAGGGTCGCATTCATTTCAGCGGCAATCCTCTTCATCTCAAGAAGAGTGTTGAAAACCGGATTGTATCTAAGTTCCCGTTCTGGGTCATCCAAAAGATACGCTGCGTAATATTCGTCCCTCATGAGTTGCCGGTGGTAGATTACGGCCACTTTTTGCGCAATAAACCTGAAGAACCTGCTTTGCGATGCAATCCCGAGCAAGGATGCTTTCAATGAGGGCCCAGCGGAGGAACAGAGACTCTGGTTCTTCTGGGAGAGCGCGATGAGCGCACTCGAATCCTCACGCTTTCCGAGTATGTCGTTCCCGGGGTAGATATTCACGAGTATGACGCTTGGTTTGTAGCGAACCGCGCTTTGGCGCAGGACCACCAAGTAGTCGTTTGGGTTCAGGGCCGGAATTCCGAAGTTAAGCACCTTGGTTTTCCGACCAGCCATCTTGTTTGCCTCCGCCTCAAAAACCGCTGAGAATGTCTCGTTTGGGTCAACATATGAAAACGTGCACGAATCCCCGATTGATGCCACTACGAAGCTGCCTTCGAGGTTGTTGAGCTCGTCTGCCTCCCCCTGGCCCCCCAGCCTCACTGGATGGTCGGTGTTGTATACGACCTTGACCTTGAACTCCCCGCTCGCCCCAACCAAGGTAACAGTCGTGTTCTCGCTCGCGTTGCTGCATGGAGAATAGACTTTCAGGTTCGAAGCCTTTTGCCCGTTCTCATAATACATTGCCGCAGTTCCTGTCTCCAGGTTTATGGCTATTGATATGAGTTCCAGAAACAGCAGGAGAAAGATTATGCTTGCAACAACTAAGGAGATCGAAATCAGAATTTCCCGTGTTTTCCCCTTCATCAAAACACGCTTAGATAAAGGGGTATATCAGGGGGCCGAGGCCGGTGGAAGTCCCTAGGATTATTATCAGTGCGAACAGGAGGAGCAGGAGGACTATGGGTATGAGCCAGTAGTTCTTCCTCTTCCAAAGGAAACTAAGGAGGTCCTTTGCCACTCCAAGCTTCTTGATGATCATTTGACCACTCAGTCGTCCCCAAAACGACTTCTGTATTCCTGAATCCTCTCAGGAGTCATTGCCGAATCCTTCTGTTCTTCCTTAAGGACAATGAAATTATTTAAAACCAGTGCATCGATGTTGCTTATCATGAAGCACCTGTAAGCATCAGACGGTGTTTCGACGATGGGCTCCCCGCGGACATTGAAGGATGTGTTTATGAAAAGCGGAATCCCGGATATCTTGTGGTACTCTTTCAATAGCGCGTAGTATTTCGGGTTGTCCTCTTTCCTTACGGTCTGTATCCTTGCAGTCCCGTCGACATGGGTGACTGCGGGTATCTTCCCAAGCTTTTCTTTCCTTACGTTTGCTATGAACAGCATATATGGGCTCTCGGAAAGCGGAGTTTCGAAGTAATCAGAAAAGCACTCGCCCAAGACCGAAGGGGCGAACGGCCTGAAGCTTTCCCTGAACTTGATTTTCATGTTCACTGTCTTTTGCATCTCCGGGCTCGTCGCATCCGCGAGGATGCTCCGATTGCCGAGGGCCCTCGGCCCCCACTCGGAGCGGCCTTGGAACCAACCAACAACTTTCTTGCTCCCAATCATTTTTGCGGTTTTTGTGATGCAGTCTGCTTCCGGTAGTTCGGTGTAAGTGGCCTTAAAGGAGTTCAGGGCGCTTTTTATCTCCTCGTCCGTGTAATCCGGACCCAAAAACGGGGACCTGAAAACATCCATGCTCCGCTTGGCCTTTGCCACTTGGTGCTTGACTACAAGCGCAGTCCCGAGCGCCCCTCCGGCGTCTCCTGCAGCTGGCTGGACGAAGATTCTCTTGAAATCGGTTTCCCCGAGAATCCTGCTGTTTGCAACGCAGTTGAGCGCTACCCCGCCTGCCAGGCACAGGTTGGCAGAAGTTGTGAGCTCGTGGGCATTCTTGCACATACGGATAACGATTTCCTCTGTGACTGCCTGTATGCTCCTCGCGATATCCTTGTCCTTTTCAGTTATCTTCTCCGAGGGCTTTCTCGCTGGCTTGTCGAAAAGCTGCTCGAATTTCTCGTTTATCATGAGGTTGCCGGTCAGGAACCCGAAGTAATCGGTGTTCAATCTGATGCTCCCGTCCTCGTTTATCTTCACGAGCTTCTCTTTTATGATGTCTGCATAAGTGGGTTTTCCGTATGGTGCAAGGCCCATGAGCTTGTATTCCCCGCTGTTGACCTTGAAGCCTGTGTAGTACGTGAACGCCGAGTAAAGGAGGCCCATTGAGTTCGGGTAGTCCATCTCCCGGAGTATTGAAATCTCCCCTCCTTCCCCCTTCCCGATTGTTGAGGTAGCCCATTCCCCAGTTGCGTCAATCGTCACGATTGCGGATTCCTTGAATGGGGAGCAGAAGAAGCTGCTTGCAGCGTGCGAGCCGTGGTGCTCTGTGAAAACAAGCTTTCCCTTAAAGCCGAGCTCGTTTCGTATCGTTTCCGGTATCCAGAGCTTGCTCTTCATCCAGAGCTTCACTGCCGGGACGAAAGACGAAACAGCAAATGGGGCGGTCGCGAGGTACGACTGCATCATCCGCTCGAACTTTAGGAACGGTTTTTCGTAAAAGCTTACGTAGTCGAGATCGTCTACTGTCAACCCCCCGCGCTTAAGGCAGTAGTTAATCGCGTTCTTGGGGAACGAATCGTCGAACTTCTTTCGCGTGAAGCGCTCCTCCTGGCATGCCGCGGCAATCCTGTCGCCGATTAAGAGCGCTGCTGCAGAGTCGTGGTAATAGCACGAAATCCCGAGAATCCTAAGGTCTTTTTCTCCCTCAGTACGGCTTATGGAAATCACCGACCTCCCTGCCCCTCTTCTTCCATGTCGAACCTGGCGTTTCGCCCTCGCGGAGGAATTTCTTTCCTGCCGCTCTTCCTATCAATGAGACTAGCGAAAACGCCGTGAAATAGAAGACTGTGAGAAAAATCGAGGAGGTTATGTCCCCCAATTTCTCTGCGAACGACATCCAGGCATCAATCAACCGCTTAAACACCATCGCCCCCACCGAATTCTTTTGAGAATTCTGGACAAAGCCTGCGAACAGATTTTGGCCGCATTGGAATTTATTGAAATTCCAATACAATTGAAAAACTTAATAAACGTTCCCGGTTGGGGCAGCAGCAAAGGCGGGCCTGTTGAGCTAAACGCTAATAATACCGCTCGCCAAAAAAAATTCATGGACCTCCTCTTTAATGCCAGGTATCCATTCTCCAAGTCTGCGAGGGAGTATGCCGAGACTGTAGGGCTTAAGCTCGAGTACGAACTTGTTGAGAAGGGGAGGAGAAGAGCCGAGGATGGCGTATTGAGGAAGAGGATAGCGACTCTCGGGGATGGGGGTTTCGACCTCGAAAATGAAATCTCGTCTTATGCTGTTGCGCGCATAATTGTTTCCCAGATAGGCTCGAGGCAGGCAATAGAGAGCTATTCCATTGCTGAGGCAAAGAGGGCTAGCGCCCACCTGAAGGCGGATAGCGATGAGAACCTGCTTTCCCTTGCAAAAGACTTTGGGATTGAAAGCGAAATTGGCGTGCCGGTACTGAAGTATCTCGCTTATGCGCCTAAGGAGTCCCCCTACAAGCTAGTGAACATGAAGCTCGAGAAGGGGACTGTGAGGATTACGAAGGGCCAGTTAGTCCGGGTCTTGGAGGAGGCAATTAAGCTAAGGATACTTGGCTCGCTTCCCCTGAAGATGGAAAAAGTTCCTCCCGGGATAAAGAAAGTGGCTGAGGACATTAAGGCGCTGATGCCCAAGCCCGAGGTGAAAATCGTTATTGCTGGCGAGCGTCCGCCGTGCATCCAGGTCATGCTCGAAAGGCTTGCGAAAGGCGAGAACCTGCCCCACTCGGCAAGATGGACGCTTACAATTTATCTCTTGAAGACCGGGATGAAGCCCGGGGAAATCATAAGGCTCTTCTCAACATCCCCGGATTACAGCGAGCGTGTTACCCGCTACCAGGTCGAATACATCCTGAAGAAAGGGTACTCGATGCCCTCCTGCAGGCTGATTGACTCGCACGGGCACTGCGTTTACAGGTGCGGGATTAGGAGCCCGCTCTCATACAGGGGAAAACGCTTTAATAAGTAGCGAAAGAAGAGGTAATGGGTGAACCGTTGGCGAAGGGAAAGAAAAAGAAGGGAAAGGCGAAGGCTAGCGCGAGGAAAGCGGAGCTGAAAAAACCGATTCCAGCAGAGCCGCCGAGAATAGACTGGAGCGCTGTTCCCAAGCTTGTTACTGACCCAAAGCTTGTCGCTCCTCCAACGCTTCCAATGAGGCACGACCACCCACACACGCCTGAAGAGGCGCCCCAGCACCCAGAGGTTCGGCTCGTGGTAAGAACGCGCTACATGGAGCAGCGGCCCCATGTCTTAGCAATTGAGAGCGCAATACTTTCAACGCTCATCATTGGCTTCTTCGGGGTTCTCCTTTACC
>JBDRJJ010000104.1:0-5135 GCA_043815135.1 Microcaldota archaeon
CTGACGCATTGAAGTTTTATGCGCTGCCGATGCTCTTTGCCGAGATATTCATCCCGATACCCCAGATGGATGTTTTCCCGATGCTTGTGCTTGGGTTGGGGTTCGCGTTCCTTGCTGTCGTCGCCTCCTCAATACTCGAGGCGGTTTCAGCGAGATTCAAGATACAGCACGTGTCAGGGTTTTATCTGAAAGGGGTGCTTGTGATTGCACTCATACAGCTCGTGATTGCGCTTGCGGTTTGATGGTGTTGGATGATGAAGCTCATACCGAAGATGATTGATGACGTGTTGAGGAACCTGTTCAAGGTCCCAAACACCGTACCTTACCCGAAGAGAAAGGTCGCGCCGACTGCAAGGTTTCGGGGAATGATTGAAATCGACGCGAAGTGCATAGCCTGCGGGGCGTGTGCAGTCGCCTGTCCCGCGAAGTGCATCAAATTCGACAGGAAATCTCTTACATACTGGCTTCCCCACTGCATATCCTGCGGGAGATGTGCGGACGTCTGCCCTGTTGGCGCAGTGATATTCACCGATAGGTACGAAGAAGCCCGCGAAGATAAGGAGCTTTATGCTGGGCATAAGTTCGAAATGGCTAAATGCGAGGTGTGCGGGAAGGATACTGTCCCAGTTACACAGAAAAAATACATGATTGAAGTGAAGAAGCTCGACCCCAAGCTATTCGCGAGGTGCGCGGAGTGCAAGAACAAGCCGATAACAATAAGGCCTGAGGAAAAGCCTCCCGAACAGGCGCCGTCCCAGCAGACAGAACAGAAACCATCGATGACGGATATTGCAAAGCAGGAGCTTGAGAAAGAGGACGAGCCAAAGAAGGATGTGACATTCGAGGATGGCCCACCTTGGGTTAAAAGGACGGAAGGTTAGCTTATGCATGAGATGCCGTATGTGAAAGCAGCGCTTTCAGCAGCCCTCGAGGGGGCGAAAGGGGGGAAGGTGAAGCGGGTGAAAGTAGAGGTCGGAACAGTTGTAACCGACCTGGCTGAATTCCGCGAATTGTTCTTCATGCTCTCCGAGGGCACGCCTGCGGGCGGGGCGAAGCTCGAAGTTGCCCATAATAAACCGTTTCTCAAGTGCCTGAAGTGCAAGAAGAGGACTTCCACCCAGATTTCGCCCATTCGATGCCCGAAGTGCGGCTCCCCCGATATCGAAACTAATGCTAATGAAGTGAAAGTTGTAGAGATTGAGGTGGAGTGATTATGCAAACCTCTGGTTTTTGCGACATATGCGGGAAGCTCCTCGTAGCCCACAGCTGCTCTTTATGCGGAGCGAGAGTCTGCCCTGCATGCTATGACGACAAGGGAAAGTGCTGCAAGAACTGCATCGGGGGGAAGAGAGCTGGCGAGTCCCCCGTAGTGGATGTAGGCCTCGAGGAAATCGAAGATGACGACGAAATCGAGGACCTGTTCAAGTAGCTAGCGAGAGTATTCCCTTGCACTCCTCTGCGCCCCTGTATCCTTCGTACTTCTTCCCGTTGATTATGATTGTCGGGGCAATCGTTATCCCATACTGTTCCTTCAGCGCATCCACCACCGAGTTCCTCACGTTCACGTCGAAGTGGTAGATGCGGGTTTTGCCGCGAATCTCTGGGAGCCCTGCAAGAGCATCTGCGAGCGCGATTCCCTGGTCTGTTTTTGGCGAGTAGTCCTCGTTTGTGTAGAAATAGAGTATTGTGAGGTGCTTTGAGCCGCAATTCTCATCCAGGTCCTTCAGGAGCAGGTAATTTCTCATTTGCATGAGTGAATAATCCGACTTTAGGCTCATCACTTTCGAGTCGAACTTCCCGACCTGGTTCTCCATGTAATTGAGCTTGTCCCCATATTCCTCAGTTTTTCTTGAGAGCTCGGAAAACTGCTTCTCGTAAATCGGACAGCTCATCTCCCCTCGTCCTTTCAAGAGAGAAAGCACCTCAAGCATGTACCCCTCGCTCCTCAGCTGCTCGAAGTCCAACTTCATCTGGGATTCCGCAGTGTATCCGAGCTGCCAGCCAACTAGGAGGCCGACTATGAAGATTAGTGATGTGATTATGAGGGCTACGATGTGAAGCGGGCTTAGTTTTCTTTCCATCTCATTCTCCTCTCCAAGTGGGCGTGAAGCCCCTCGCCAGGTTTGCGATTTGCTCAGCGAGAACCCCCACCCACAGCACGAGCATCAAGAAGGATACAGCAACTAGCGATAAAAAGTTTCCGAGGAACCCGTACTCCCGGGTGTTCCTGAGGGTGAAGTAGAACGCAAGCGCGTTAATCGCAAATATGAACAGGAATATCACGCGTGCAGGCGTGAGCTCGAGATAAATGAGTGAGAGAGTGGGGGGCTCGAAGCGAAGGTAGAGGTCGAGTGAGCGCGGGAAATACGCCCAGAGGAAAGAGGCGACTGAAAGGACGAGGAGGCCCGCTGCAAACGGGAGGACGAACATTCCAAAGTCCCCGTATCTCGGGGAAAAGAGCGCCTTGTGCTTCCAGATGTTCTGCAGATATCCAAGGTACCAGCGCCTCCTCTGTTTGAAGAGCGAACGAATGCTCTTCGGCACCTGAGTGAAGACTTCTGCGTTGATTGAGTTCTCGATGCGCATGTTCGCAGATTGGATGCGAAGCGCAATCTCCTGGTCTTCTGTCAGGGTATTCTCGTCGAACCCGCCCAGTCTTTTGAAAACAGACTTCCTGTAGACTGAGAACGGGCCCGGGGTGACAGAAATCCCGTCAACGAAGCTCTGGAGCTTTTTTAAGAATGCATTCAGCAGGTACTCGCCAGTCTGGAGCTTCTGGACCGCAGTTTTAGGCTCCCAGACTTTCATGGCCGCAGTAACTGAGGCGACTTCTGGGTCCCCAAAATATCCGACCATCTTCTTGAGCGCCCCTTTTGTAACGAACGAGTCTGCATCCATTATTGCAACTAACTCGCCCTTCGCGTGCTTTAGGGCAACATTTATCGAGTTCGCCTTTCCGCTGTTTTTCTTGTTGATTAGCTTAACCGTGTAATGTTTTGCGACCTCTGCAGTCTTATCCTTGGAACCGTCATTCACCACGATTACCTCGAGTTTTTTCTTGGGATAATCGAGAGAAAGAATAGATTGTATTGTCTTCCCGATGCACTCCTCCTCGTTATAGGCTGGGATTATGACACTCACACTCGGGAGCATCTTCGGCTCTGGGTCGAGCCCCACTCTCTCCGACTGCGTTATATATAGGAGGAAGTAGAACACCGCTGCATAAAGCCCGAGGAACGCGAGCACGTATTCGAGCATGAACCTATTTCTGCGTATAGCTTTTTAACCAGGACTTCAAAATCACTGTATGGACAAGTACGGACCAGAAAGGCTTCTCCAGGCGTACGAGCCTAAAACAGGCGGCCTTGGCCTGCTCGTCATAGATAATACTACTTTGGGCCCGGGGTTGGGAAGCCTCAATGTTCTGGAGAAAGTCACCATCGAAAAAGCTTCAAGCCTAGCGAGGCGCTACACACTCATGAATTCGCTTCAGGGGGTCCCGTTCGGAGGGGCTTGCGCTTGCATCCTCAAGGGCGCGGACCTGAAGGCTGGCTTGGAGGATTTCGCACTCTCGGTCGGGCCCCTTTCCAACAAGGGTTTTATCGCCCTCCCGGGAACAAGTGTTGGCGAAGACGTGATGGAAGCATATGCTTACGCTTGCGGGGACGTGAGGGGGGCAGTCGGAAAACCCTCGAGACTTAAGGGAATCCCCTTCGAAGTCGGAGCTGTTGGCCTTGGGATTGCCCATTGCGCGCTAGCCACATTAAACTTCCTGAAGCTCGGGGGCGGGAAGGCGTCTGTGTTCGGGATGGGGCGAGACGGGCTTTTTGCCGCAAGGACGCTTGCGAAGAATGGAATTGAAGTGGTTGCTGCTGCTGATTCCGAGGGCGCAACTGTGAACCCTGAGGGGCTTGACATCGAATCGCTTGCGAATCTCATAAACTCCGGGGGAAGAATCGAGGCGTTCCCCAGGGGGATGTCTGCAACTGTCGAGCAGGCCCTAGCAGAACGGGTTGACCTGATGGTCCTTGCGGGCGATGGATTCATCAACAGGATGGTTGCAAATGAGATAAAGCCAAGGGTCGTCCTTGAGGGGACACTTGGGGCTGTTGACCGTGAATCCGAATCAATGCTTGAAGCGAGGGGAATCATCGTAATCCCTGACATCCTCGCCTGCGGGGGTGCAAGCATCAGCGCCCACGTGGAATACATCGGCGGGAATGTCGTGGACATGACTGAGATTCTTGCTAACTCCGTGAAACGGACGACGATCTCGGTCCTCGAGGAGCCCGGGAAGAGCTTCGTAGAAGGGGCGGAGCGGATTGCTTTCAGGAGGATGGACGAAGAGGCTGGGAAGGCGAAGGAAACCCTTGCTGGTGTCTGATTTTCGCAGTAAGAGAATATTTTTATAAACATCTTGGCAATAAAATGTCGCAAATCTTAGCGGGGGTAATTGCCCATGATAGAGGTCAACAGGAGCAAATGCGTGTACTGCGGAGCATGCGTCGCGGTCTGCCCGGCCGACGCCCTCAGGCTCAAGGATGTGACGATAGTCTGCGATGATTCGTGCATCTCGTGCGGGACCTGCGAGAAGGCCTGCCCGATGAATGCTATTACCACTCTCAAAAAGAAGTGATTCCATGGAAGAATATGACGTGATTGTTGTCGGGGCAGGTCCGGCTGGAAGCATGGCTGCACGGGATGCTGCCAGGGGGGGTGCAAGCGTCCTCTTGATTGAGCGGAAGAAGGAGATCGGCGCCCCCGTAAGATGTGGGGAAGGCATAGGGGGCCACTGGATGCACGAGTTCGGCATGAAAATCAACGAAAAAGCAGTCAGTGCCCACATCCACGGTTCACTCATAGTTGCACCGAACCTGAAGGATACTATAAGGGTCAAGACGCCCGAGACAAAGGGGGTTGTTGTCGACAGGAAAGTCTTCGATAAAGACCTTGCGCTCGAAGCAGGGAGAGCAGGCGCGAAAATCATTGTCAAGAGCGAGGTTGTTCAGGTAAAGAAAAAAGGTAGCAAAGTTACTGGAGTGGTCGTCGAGAACGAGGGGAAAAAAGAGGAGTTCAGCTCAAATGTCCTCATTGCCTGTGATGGGGGGGAATCGACAATTGCTAGGATGGCCGGC
>JBDRJJ010000105.1:0-7568 GCA_043815135.1 Microcaldota archaeon
CATCGAGCTCGTAACCTTTGGCATAGGGGTAGCTTTCCTAACTGGGCTACTTTCAGGCTACTTCCCAGCGAGAAGGGCGGCAAGAATGAATGCAGTAGAGTCGCTCAGGTACGAGTGAGTAAATATTTATACTCGCCTATCCAAAGTTTTTTTGGGGTGTCTTTATGGAGAAGCAGGAAGTAGGCAAGATAACCCACTATTTCTCGAAAATAGGGGTGGCCGTTGTCCAGCTTTCAGGAACTCTGAAGGTAGGGGAGAGGATACTGATTGAGGGCTCGGATACAGGGCCAGTCGAGCAGACTGTTGACTCGATGCAGATCGAGCACAAGGACGTGCCTGAGGCGGGGGATGGACAGTCCGTAGGGATGAAAGTTAACGGAAAGGTTCATCCAGGCAACACAGTCTACACATTTTCGGATTAGGTGCGAGGATGGAAACAAAAGTTGCTTGCGGAGAGGGAGAGGTTCAGCTGTCGATTCCAGACTCAACAGCTGTCCAAATACTGGCTCCCAACTCCCCAAAGCTTGATTTTGACGTCCTCGGAAGTTTCAGAAAAGCTCTGGAGAACCCAATCGGGAAGACGCTGGGCGAACTCGCGAAAGGAAAAAAAATTGTTTTGCTTGTCCAGGACCAAACGAGGTCGATAAAGGAAAAAAAGGAACTGGGGGAGGCAATCCTCGGGGAGCTAGGCCGGGTCAAGCCCTCGTCGCTCTCCGTCCTTATCGCTACTGGAACCCACAAGCCAAACGACCAAAAAAACAGGGAAATAATCCAAATGCTCGAGAGCTTGGCCTTGAAATACGGGCTTTCTGCATCTTTCCAAGAGCACGATTCAGAACAGGGGAAAAGGCCCGAGGAGTATGAGAACAATGTTTTCGTAGGGACGACTCCAGCAGGAACACCGGTTTATTCAAACCGAAAGCACATGGAAGCCGACGTGATAGTTGGAATAGAAAGCATGAAGATGCACTATTTTGCAGGTTACTCCAACATGCTAAAGCTCCTCGCGCTCCCAGGACCGTCTGGCTACGAAACGGTCCGAATAAACCACCTGCTCATACTAGACCCCCTCTCCTCGGTCTGTTCGCACCCGTTCCACTACAAGAACACGGACAATCCGATTGCAAATGACATGCGCGAGGCGTACAAGCTTATCATTTTGCATCAGCTGATTGATGGGAAGATGGTAAAACTAAACTCGCCGCGCCCAGTCTTTGTTCTCGCTAGCGTTACTGAGGCTAGGGGAGAGAGGCTCGGAGTTGTCTGGTGTAGAGCTGGAGAAGCTGAAGCAGTGACCAGGGAAGGGATCATAGTTATTGACCAAAATTATACTTTCAAAGCCGACCCCGCGGACATACTCATTGTCGGCGCAGGTCCGGCCCCGCAGGATAGGCACCTTTTCTATGTTCACAATGGCGTTGATACTGCAAAAAGGGGGCTCAAGAGAGGCGGAAGCATCCTCGTTATCGCAGAATGCCCGGAGGGAATAGGGCCAGAGGGAAAGCAAACGGACAAGTTCATAAGCGCAATGAAACGGCCAAAGGACCAAATCCTGAGCTACGTCCGCGAGAACTTCCAAATCGGCATGCAAAAGTCCTACAAGCTCGCGGAGCTGCTAGGGCAGAGCAATGAGATTTGCGTTTATGTCTCCCCGAAGAGCAAGCTTGATGAGGGGGAGCTAAAGGAGATGCACCTCTCATCCACTAGAGACCCGCAGAAGTGGCTTGACCAAAAGCTCGCTGAAAACCAGCTGGCATCAGTTCTAATCATAACCCGAGGGGCAACGAGGACAGCGATAATTTAAGAAAGATTTCAAAAAGCCAAGCATCTAGCCGGTGACAATGAAATTTTTAAACGCGCCAGTCGCTGTTTCCCAATAAAAATCAACTTTCTCAACAACTGCTCCGGGAGGCCCGCGCCTCGCCCAGACAAGAAGCTTTTCAAGGCTCTCCTTATCCCCCTCTGCGACGCATTCAACCCTCCCGTCATCCAAATTCCTGACCCAGCCCTTCAGTCCGAGAGTCAACGCCTCCCTCTGCACAGTGCCCCTGAAAAAGACCCCCTGAACTACCCCAGAAACTAGAAAATGAAGCCTGCTCTGCATCAAACCGCCTAATCCTCGTAGACTTTTTGGTAAAGGTCCCTTGGAAGCACCTTCCGGAGGGCCCCAAGCAGCGTTTTGTTTTTCTTCGCAACATCGCTCATACGGTTTACGTAATCCTTCCTCTTGGCGTATATATCCTTCCGCTTCTTAGGCCTTTTTTTCGAAAGGATATACTGGCAGAGGAGCGGGAACGTTATTGATGCGCACGAATACACGACTACGTTGTTCCTTTTTGCATCTCTCACTTTGCCCCAGGATTTTGCCTCCTGCGGTGTTGCACCAGATAACCCGCCCCATTGGGGCGAATCAGTAGTTAGCTGAATGAAGTAGTCATGCCCGCCCCTGTTCTCCAAGAGAATCTGCCAGAGAGTTGGCTGGGTCTGCATGTAGAAGTTTTTCGGGGAGCCCCCACCGACTATGACGGCCCCGTTCTTATTTGCCTCTCTTACGATTGCAGTAGTCTCGATTATGTCCTTTACCGGGTCCATCGGGACTCCGTGGCCGAAAAGGTATGCAGGAACAAGGTTCATTCCGATTGAGGAGTCGCCAGGGGAGGACGTGTAAATTGGGACCCCGTATTTCACTGCGCTTGCGAGCACCGATTTCTCGGGGTGCGGTGCATTCTTCAGAACATACTCCCCAATTATCCGATGGAGCTTGGCGGTGGATATCGGGCTTTCATATTCCCTCGTAAGAAGCGAATGGCGGATTGCGATGTCAGTAGCTACTAGCGTTTCGTCGTCCCCGATGAACGTATCGTATATCCGCGCGACCCCATGCTTGTTAAGGTCATCGTCATCGACATTAGCGCCTCCCTGCACTACCGGGAAGCCAAATGTCCGATGGAGGTCATGATAAAGGTTTGCGCCAGTCGAGATTATGAAATCCACGAACCCATTTTCCATCATCTTTATTATCGGTCCGCCCATTCCGATGGGCGTCATCGCGCCTGCGAGAGTGAGGCAAACCGTTGCGTCCTCGTCAATCATCCTAGAGTAGAGCTCGCATGCCTCGCCGAGCCTCCTTGCGTTGAAGCCGGAGTTTGCAAAAACATTGTCAATGAAATCGCTGACTTTTTCGTTTCCTTCAAACGAGAGGGGCTCAATCATCTTTCCCCGCATATAAGGATTTTTACGTGCCATATGCTCACATAGCAATTTTCTATGAAAACTTTATATTCATATTAGGATTTTTTTGAAAAATTTAACACTGACAAAAGGCGAAGTATTAAAAACCTCGGGAACCATATTCTAGCTTACTTTTAAGGGGGATTAGAATGAAACATATCCGCGCCAGTGAAGTTGATGCCGGTTCAGTCAGAGCCATCATTAGTGCAAGGAAAACGGGAAGCATGTATCCTTTCGAGAGAGCAATTGCTGGCTCAGTCTCAAGGATAACAAGCGGCGAGGAGGTCTTCCACCATCTCAGGGCGAGGAGCAGCAGTGAAAAAATCTACTCCGGAAACATCCCGGGGTTGGTTCGGGATTCACTGGGGGAGAAAGCACAAAAAGGAATAAATGCTGTTTTCGGGCTCGGAAACTCAGATGACCTTAACCCAAGCATCGTTCTTTCTGCTGAGGCAAACTCCAAAAGCAACATTTACCACTTAACATTTGATTCATTGGAGGGCGAAAGGCAAGGCAAGAAATACGCGAGCAACACACGAAGCGTGTTAATTGAAAGGAACCCGATTTCATCATCATTCTCATCCGGTCAAGGGCGAATAATCTATTCCTTCGACCTCATCGCAACCGAAAAGAGGGACGCAGGCCACAGGCGAGGGCAAATGCCTCTGCTTATGTTAATACAGTCTGAAGTAGACATGGTCAAGCTCGCGCTCGAATTCTCCAACCGCGAGAACATGCCCGGGATGGGGGTCGCTTTCGGTCAATGGAAGGACGGAATCATACGATACGAGCTAGGCGAGCAGATTTTATTCGACAAGCTGAAAGGAGAAGGGGCGATTGTTTTCAGGACAGAACAAGGCGATAGCGGCAAAATGCGGCTGCACGCCCACTCGATGTTCATCGCTCATCGCAAAGGCATGTCGTTCGGGAAGAAATGGGTGGGCGGACACACTGCCCAGGCAATCCCAAATGGCAACAACTATGCTCTCTTCTTTCCGGACTAACCAGAGTCATTCGTTCTTTTTTTATTCTTTTCATTACATACCTAGCTTCAGTGTTAATTGGGGGTGAACTTATGTCGCTAGAACGAATCGCAGCTGAAATAGACAAGGAGCTTAAGCAGATTGCTGATGAGGGGAGGTCAAAGGCTCCCGAAAGAGTGATAGTCGAAGTGGTTCCCCCAAAAGGGGAGAACGGGCCCAGATTCAAGCTTAAGGGTTCGGACAAGGAATTTTTGAAGATGAATTCCAACGGTTATTTGGGTCTTGCATATGACGCGAGGCTCAAGAAAGCGGCGCATGAAGCAACTGAGAAGCTCGGAGTAGGCCCAACTGCAGTCCGTTTTATCGACGGCACCTACTCGCCCCACATCGAACTTGAGGGGAAGCTTGCAAAGTTCCACCATAAAGAGGCTGCGAAGATTTTCAGCTCCGCCTACATGGCAAATTTGGGGCTCGCAATAACAGTCACCAACCCGAAAACCTACTACATCAGCGATGAGCTCAACCACAACAGCATCATCCGCTCGCTCAGAATCGCCGGAGTAAAAAGCGAGAACAAGACCATCTTCAAGCACAACAACATCGAGGACCTCGAGGCGAAGCTCAAGGGGGTCCCTGCCGGGATGGAGCGGATAATTGTCGTCTTTGATGGAGTGTTCAGCATGCGGGGCGACAATGCACCGATGGACAAGATTGTGAAGGCGTGTGGGGAACACGATTCGAAATTCAAGGACGGGGTGATTACGGTCGTTGATGATTCCCACGGTACAGCTGCATATGGAGCGACTGGGCGCGGGACTCCCGAGGTTGCAAATGGGATGAATGTCGACATAGTCACGAGCACGATGGGGAAGGGAATCGGCTCGAACGGAGGGTATGTCGCTGCGAGCGCGAAAGTGATTGAGCTCATGAGGCAGAGGGCGGATACTTACATATACACCAACCCAATAGCCGTCGCAGATGCGGCTGCGAGCTCCGCGTCGCTCGGAATTATCGATAGCATAGAGGGCAAGCAACTGCTCGCCAAGGTCAAGGAGAATGCGATCTATTTCCGCAAGCACATCGAGGGCATGGGTTTTGAGACTCTCCCGGGGCAGCATCCGATAGTGCCGGTTCTAGTTCGCGATACAACCAAGACAAAGAAGCTCGTTAGCGCACTTTTCGAGAAGGGAATCCTTGTTGTTGGACTGACTTTCCCTGTTGTTCCAAAAGGGGACGAGACAATCAGGACGCAACTGTGCGCAAACCATACGAAAGCCGACGTGGATTATGCGATTGACGCTTTCGCTAAAGCGGGAAAAGAGATAGGGATAATAAATTAGACATCAAGGAGAACCCGAATCGTTACCCTTTCTTTCTCCTCTTTCACCGAGAGCTCGTGGTAAGTGACTGCCTTTACGCTTCCCTTTTTCGGGGCATCCTTCTCCCCGTACGCAGTCCCGCTAAGCATGAACTTCCCGCCCCCATGCCCGAATTTTTTCACTTTCAACCTGGAAAACGGCATCTCCAATACCTCGCTCTCGGCAAGGAGCCAGGCGAGCGTATCAACAACAAGGTCCTCCAGGCTCTCAGCCTCCCGCTCGACGTCAAAAGTGTCCTTCTCCCCGACATTAGCTATGACGTCAGCCATCCCCTTGGCAGCACACTCAATGGCCTCTGGAAAATCCTTCCCAGTAGCCTCTATCAGGACATCTGCCTTGTGTTCGAGATATACGTATGGCATTCTCTCACTTCGACTTCAGCGGAGAGCGGAGGAGTGCAACAGCGAGAACAAGCGAGCTAAATCCAGTTGCCAGTATTATGAGGAACGCCTGCTCGGGGCTGATAATTATGTTCCTGTCCGGAAGGGCGTTTGGCATGCCCAAATACATGAACGCCGGGAAAAGGACGAAGAGGATGCCGAGGGCGACGAGCGAATAGGAAAGCACAAGCTTGATGTCACTCGTCCTGAAGAAGAAATAGGAAAGCACGGCTGTTCCGATTACGAACACCGGGCCTCGCGCAAAAGTCGGGGCTCCTGCAAGGAGCATCAGAACGAGCGCACCTAGGGAAACTCCGAAAGCGCAAATAAACGATATTAGAACGAGGTTCAGGCTCGTTTGCTTGACCATGCTTAAGTTTCAAACTCCAGGCTTTAAAAAGAATACTAAAAAATGGGGTCACGGGGATTTTTGGGCAGCAAAGAGACGAGCAGTCTCTTTCCAAGTTTCTTTCTTTTTCCAAGGTTTTTCTTTCTTCCAAAGAAAGAAAAAGCTTGAACCCCGATTCGCAGGTATCTCCTTTAAAGCGCATCACAAATCAGCGCTCCAACGTTTAATTCATCCCTCATAAGAGGTCAACATACCTGCTTACCTCGCACCACAGCAAATAAAGCTGGAGCCTGCTGTGCTGCCTGGTTGCACCATAACCCCAACGAGCTATTATTTCAGGAAGAAGGGTTAAAAAGAGTTCCCAGCCTACCCCTTCCTCTTTTTACTGCCAGGGGACTGCGTCTGCGGCTCCAGTTTCTCTACAGTCCCTCCATCAGCCCCACCTTTTCTCTCGCAGACCTTTATGATATGGAAGCCAAACTGAGTCCTGACGGGATTAGAAAACTGCCCTACCTCCAAGGTGAAAGCTGCATCCTCAAACTCCTTCACCATCTGGCCCCGCGAGAAGAACCCGAGGTCACCGCCGTTCTTGGAGCTTGGGCAGGACGAGAATTTTCTCGCGAGTTCCGAGAAGTCCTTCCCAGTCTTGAGTTCCCTCATAATGTGGTCTGCTTCATCGATTTTTGAAACCAATATGTGGCTTGCCCTAATCTCCATCTACCCACCTCACAATGAACTAATATGCCTCACAATCTCCTCCAACACTATGTTCTCAAAACCGTCATTCACGTAAAGGCTCGCCGCCACATCGTGGCCGCCCCCGGACTCAATAGAATTTATGAGCTCCCTCTTTATTTGGTTTATCATTGAGTTTGCATCAAAATTCCTTGTCCTTGCTTCAGCATTTGCCCTTATCGAAAAAAGTCTTCCGGAGTAACCTATTGTGACAACAGGGCCCTTCATCTGAGCCCCAACGTGGTCGTGGACTGCGCCGGCGAGCATTCCTTTTCCAGGGAAATCACCCGGCTTAAAGGACTTCTGCAGATTTGCTGTGCAGAGTATGAATCCGTTCGGGAACTCCTTCACCTTGAGCGACTCCTTTGCCACTCTTACTGCTCGCTCAAGCTTAGCTTTTGCCTGTGCCTCAATCGAGCCAAGCATCTTTTCATTTGAAAGGACGCTCTCGTAGAACTCAAGGGTGTTTTGGAATCTCGAATATTTTCCGAGGAAATCGATTGCGAGCGCT
>JBDRJJ010000106.1:0-2106 GCA_043815135.1 Microcaldota archaeon
CGAAACTCGTTGGTGAAGACGTGAGGCTCGACATGGAGGGCCGCATTGGTAAGATGTTCGGGGAAGAGTCCCGGATACTTGCTGGACTGCAGGCATCACTAGGCAACGCAGCAAGGACAAACCAGATTGCAGTTAGCCTGAACAACGAGCTCCACAAGCAGGTCTCCCTTTCGCTTCAGGGAACCAAAGCAGTCATCGGGAACCTAAGCTTTGACTTGACAGTAGATGACTTGAACACAAACGAGCCAGTGCTCGGGATTGGATTCAGGTACACATTCAGATAGCTATAAGGGCCGCACCCCCCAACGCACGGAGAAGTGCTTCAGATGGGGATTTCAAAGAAGATTAGGTTCTAGAATGGAGAAAAAGAGTCCGCTTCCCGAAGTTTCCTCGCTAATAGGGCGAGCCTGTAAATTTCCCTAAATACATCTTCGTCGCCGATTCTGTTCGATGCAATCCTCCTTGCCAAGGGAACTACGGACTCTTTGATTTGACCGTCCAACTTGACGGCATTTCCCCTCTTGTTTTTCACATACTGGGAAACTGCAGCTGGAGTCACGCCAATTGCGCGCGCTATGGAGATTTGCTTTACTCCGAGTTTTTTCAGCTCCTTTACGAGCTCCGCATTTATTGTTGGAAGAGGAGACCATTGCGTTATCTGGGATGAATTTCCCATAAGACCGACCCATCCATCATTTCATTCTTTTTTTATTTCCTCAAGGGGAACGAGCGCGCCTTTCCCTTCCGGAAAAGAACGCCGCAAAGCGGCTGGGAGAGCGCCCGTTCCTCGAGAGCGTGATTAATCCAGGAGGGGGGCAGATGCCCCACTTCCCCCTACTTGGCGACCGATTTGGTTGCACGGTGGTCTTGGTTGTTGCGCATTCCACGAGCAAAACCGGGCCCATGGCCCATTTCGAACCCCTCAAAACCCATGCCAATCCCGAAGTGTTTTTCAATTCCGAGCTCCTGTCTAAGCTCATTCTGCAAGTTGTATATCTGCGAGTACTTCGCAAATGTCGTTTCGGTCAGTTTATCAAACAGTGGTCCGCCAAAACCATAAGTTTCATGGAGTTGCATTGCCATCTGGTAGTCGCCGGACCCTATCGCCTGCTTGAACTCATCCATCTTGGTCGAGTCGAACTGCGGACCAGCCTGGTTCCCGCCTGGGTTGAGCCGTGGCCCTAGCGGACGAGTGAAATTGCCCGTTGAGTTGAATCTTGGGCCAGTACAATTCATCGTATTATTAAACCTAGCCCTGTTGTGTCCAGAGTCACCGCAGCCAAAATCTGAGCCAACATTGTCCCCGCTTCCTCCCTGCCAGTTTGGCATGGCGGAAACAATTCCCATAAAAGCAATAAACGAAAGCACAAGGGCTCCTGTCACTATTTTCAGATCCATAACATCACCTTTCAACTGTGCTATATCGGTTCGGACAGCATATAAGTAGATTTTCCGAAATAAGACCCGATTAATACCCAAATTACGCTTGATTTTGCAATAAAACCCTTTCCTTATGCTTGCCAGTCCTTAGGGGTCATTTCCACTATTTTTTTAGTCATGTATATCGCAAGCCAGCGCCCGACCACCATCGCGATTATCAGCAGGGCCCACTCGGTGAGTGTCGGGGCCCTCACATCAAAGAGTATCGCCATCGGAGTATAAAGTATCGCGAGCTGCAGAACCGCCGAAAAGACCAGGGAGATTGTGACCCACTTGTTGCTGAAAAACGGGATTCCCTCTTCAGCCCTCACAGCGCTTATCCTGACAAAATGCGAGAGCACGACCCAAGTGAACGAGATGGATTGCGCTTGGATTAGGCTTCCCGTGCTCCAGTAGATTGCAAAAAAGAGTGCGAGCGTCACTATCGCCTTTTTTGTGGCGATTGCGCCCACTAAGAGTGCCCAGCGCTTGTCGATTATTCTCTCGTCTCTTCCTCGCGGCTTCTGCTTCATTATGTTTGGCGCTGGGGGGTCGGTCCCGAGGGCCGCTGCGGGAAATATGTCGGTTATGAAGTTGACCCAGAGAAGCTGGATGGCAGTTATTGGGAGAAGGCCGGTAAAAGCTGAGGAGAATATTGCAAAGACCTCCCCGAGGTTTGCAGTCAGC
>JBDRJJ010000107.1:0-8792 GCA_043815135.1 Microcaldota archaeon
ATTTGCCGCCCAGTATGTCAATCGCCGGAATGATTATCATCGCCTGACCCCCTTAACGAAATTGGCAAGAAGCCTTAAGCCGGATTCCCCGCTCTTTTCCGGGTGAAACTGTGTTGCGAAAATCCTGCCTTTTGACACTGCAGAAGCAAACGGCGCACCATAGGCAGTAGTTGCGGAAACACACTCATTGTCCACAGGAACGCAGTAGTAGGAGTGAACGAAATAGGCAAAAAAATCCTCAATGCCATCGAAAAACGGCGAGGGGGAAGCCTTTACTTTGTTCCAACCCATGTGCGGGACAGGAAGAGCCGTGCGAAATCTTTTTGCGCTCCCTTTGATTATCCCGAGGCCCTTGGCCCCTGGGCTCTCCTCACTTCCTTCCATGAGAAGCTGCATGCCGAGACACACCCCGAAAAAGGGGGTTTCGTTTTCAGTTATGATGGTTTTTAATTTTCTTGATTTGGCCCCTAGGTTTTTCATTGCTGCCCCGAAAGCCCCGACTCCCGGCAACACGAGCGCATCTGCTTTCTCCCATTCGGTCTCGCTTCCATTAGCCCTGCAGCTAAAACCGAGCTTCTTGAACGCATTGCGCACGTTGGCAATGTTTCCTGCCCCGTAATCGATAATTACCAGGTCCATTTATTCCACCACTCGGGACATGTTCATCACCAGCATATCCTTGGCCCCGGCCTGCTTCAGCTTTCTTATCGTCTGTATCAGGTCCGCTGCATTCACGACGCTGTGTACTGCATATGAGCCCTCTTTTGAGAGTTTGAGCACCGTCGGGCTCTCCATGCTCGGCATTACCGCTAGCACACTATTCAGCGTCTCATCGCCACTGACATTCGCCATGATGTAACGCTTGTCCTCTGCGATGATTACGCTTTCAAGGGAGACTTTCAATTCATCAATCTCGTTTTCCTTCTCCTTGGCGCTCCCGGGATTGGCGATTAGGCAGATGCTTGACTCAGCTACCGTGTCTACCACTGAAAGATTGTTCGCAGCAAGCGTCGTACCTGTGCTTACCTGGTCCAGGATGACGTCCGCGATTCCGAGGTAGGGGGCGAGCTCGATTGCGCCTGAAAGGCGGACTACTTCGCAATCGGCATTCTGGGCTTTGAAATAATCTCGGGCGGTGTTTACCAAATTTGTCGCCACCCTTAGTCCTTTGGGGTAATCTTCCGGGGAATTTATTTTAGAATCCCTAGGTGCTGCGACAACAATTTTGCATTTTCCGAAATTCAGTCGAAGCATGTTCTTCACCTTGGCTTTGCTCTCGCATACCATGTCTTCCCCTGTTATTCCGAGGTCCGCAGCACCTGATTCCACATAAAGCGGGATGTCGGCAGCTCTAGCGTACACTACCTGAATGTTCGGGTTGCTCGTGTTCGCGTAGAGCTTGCGTCCGTTCTCCGGAACCTCAAGGCCTATCTTCTCGAGCACCCTTATAATGTCTGCGACTATCCTGCCCTTGTTTGGTATTGCCAATCGAATCATCCAATCACCCCTTTAGTACTAGGAATCCCTTCCCGTTGTCCATCTTTTTCGCATGCAGTCCGCATTGCCATCCCGAATCCCTTGAACAGAGCTTCTGCCTTGTGGTGCTCATTTCGCCCGTATTCTAGGCGCATGTGAAGGGATGTGCCGCAGTTTCTGGCAAATGCGTCGAAGAAATCATAGAGAAGTTCTGTGCTGAGGTCCCCTACCCTTTCCCGTTTGAACTCAGCATTCCAGGTGAGCATTCCCCTCCCACTGATGTCAACTGCCACTGTTGCAAGCACCTCGTCCATCGGAGTCAGCGAGAAACCGTATCTCCGAATACCCGCCTTATCCCCAAGTGCTTTCGAGAACGCCTGCCCGAGTGCTATGCCGACATCCTCGACTGTGTGGTGCTCATCAATTTGCAAGTCTCCCTTAGCCTTGACTTTCAAATCGAAAAGACCGCGGTTGGCAAAGAGGGACAGCATGTGGTCCAGGAAGCCTACCCCCGTGTCAACTGAACCGGAGCCTTTTCCATCCAAGACTAGTTCGATTTCGATTTCAGTCTCTTTCGTTTTCCTGTTTATCTTTGCAGTTCTCATTGTCCCACCACCTTGAAAATCTCGTTAACATTTCGCAAACAAAAATCTCCGCCGATGTCCGCGCCTACAACGGCAATCCGAATTCTGGCCGAATTTGCTGCTGCTACATCGCTCGGGCTGTCCCCCACATAGAGGGAGTTCTTGCTGCCCATCCTCCCCATAAGCAAAAGAAGAGGTTTCGGACTAGGTTTCTCTTCATCGCAGTCCTCGAGTGCAATGATGTTGCGCTCATCAAAGTACTTCCCTAAGAAAGGTGCCAGTGCAATAAGTGCTTCTTCGCGAGGCCGCCCAGTAACTACGCCAAGTTTAACTCCGTTTCGCTTTAGTCTTGCGAGTGTGCTCTCGGAAACAATCGGTTTTTCTTTTTCAATTAGGCCCCCCGTACCATCTTTCCCCAGGTAGGCCTCCTGGAAGGCAGATTTTATCTTCGAGTAAAGGGTGCTGGTTCGGTTTATTTCCATTGGATTCTGGGTTCTGGTGACTAGGGCGTAGGCGGCATCCCAATCGTTGTTGAACCCGACAGTAGATTTCATCTCTTCGACTTCGCCCGAAGTGACGTTTCGGCGCAAAAACTTCGACGCGGTTCGTTTTATCGCCTCCCGGTAAGATTTTGAGACATCCACAAGAACGCCATCGATATCGAAAATTAGTGACTCATAACTGGAGTCAAGAATGCTCTTAAGCTCTCTGAGAAGACAGTCGTTTTCCGCTCTGCTCCTTACGGTTATCCGAAGGCAGCCTTTCGTGAGCTCCTTGTTTGAAAAGTCCCTGATTACGAGGCCTTTCTTCAGAAACTCCCCATAGATTTTGCTGGCCAGGTCCGGGCTTGTCCGAACAAATAAAAAGTTAGTGACAGAGGGATAAACGAACAGGCCGAAGTTCCCTAGTGCCTCCGAGAGTCTCTTTCTTTCCTTCACTATCGTCTCAACGTTGTTTCTCATTTCGGGTATCCTTTCGGCTAGAGCCTGTTCCGCAAGATAAAGCGAGACCATCGAAATGCTGTTCGGAGGCCGGACTTTGTTCATCGCCTCCGCAAGGCGGGGCGGGGCGATTGCATAACCTACTCGGATTCCCGCAAGGCCAAATGCTTTCGAGAGGGTGCGGATTATGATTACGTTTTTGAGCTTGCCAAGAGAGGAGAACGCGCTTTTTTTGCAAAACTCGTAATAAGCTTCATCAACTATGAGGATTGAATCGGAATTTTTCGCTATTTTTTCGAGAACTGGGAACGGGGTGGAGTTTCCCGTTGGGCTGTTTGGGTTGCATACGAAGATTAGCTTTGCTTTCGCTTCACGGGCTTTGGCGATTACCACGTCTGGGTCAAGCGAGTAGTTTTTTCCCCTGGGAACGCCTATCGCAACCCCTCCCGCGAGCTCAACCGAAATCCTGAACATCGAGTATGTTGGGGTCGAGATAAGCGCAGCCTCGCCTTTCTCAAGAAAAGTCCTAGCTATTATATCGATGATTTCGTCTGCCCCGGCACCCACTAGGATTCGATTTTTTGTTGTTTTCGCGTATTTGGCGAGGCGGAGGATAAGATTTTCGTATGATGGGTCCGGGTATTCGGAGATTTTTAGCTTTTTCGGCAAACTCATGGCAGGGGCAAAAGGCGAAGTGTTCATGTCGAAACGGAGTATGTCTTTTTCTTTGAGCCCCAAAGCTTTCGCTAATGATGCGCTTGAAGTTTCCCATTCATAAGGGCTGATTTTCTCAACTTCTCCCCGTATCGTTTTCATTTCATACCCTCCTTGTTTCCGCTGAGCGGGCGTGCGCTTCCAATGACTCCAGCCTCGCGAATTCTGCTGCTGACCCAGAGCAATCTGCCTGCGCCTCTTTTGACATGAACTCAACCTGTTGCTGCTTCATGAACGAAAATACGCTAACTGGCGAGGCAAACCTTGCCGCCCTTCCGGTGGGTAGGATGTGGTTGCCGCCTGAGAGCCCGTAATCGCCGAAGACCTCCCCGGTTCTTATGAAAACTGCGCCTGCGTTTGTGATTTTTTCAGCTATTTCCTCGGGATTCTTCATAAAAATCTCCAAGTGCTCTGGAGCGAATTCGTTGGCAAACTGGGTCGCCTCACCAAGGCTCTTTGCCACCAATATTGCCCCAAATAGACGGAGCGAAGAGAGCATCGGCTCTTTTTGCTCGAATGAATTGAGTTGGGAGGACAGCTCTATAGCTAGCTGATTAGCGAAGTTCTCCGAAAATGCCACGCATATCGCTGCTGAAGTCAGACCGTGCTCCGCCTGAGCGAGCATGTCGCTTGCAACAATCTTGGGGTTAGCGGTCTCGTCTGCGAGTATCAGCACTTCAGACGGACCGGCAGTTGTGTCAATCTTTACTGCTCCTTCTGCTGAAACGGACTGCTTTGCACGAGTAACGTAAACGTTCCCAGGGCCGCAAATCATATCCACGGGCGACAAGGATTCGCAACCATACGCCATCGCCCCTATTGCCTGTGCTCCGCCAATTTTGTAGATCTCTTTTATTCTGCATTCATTTGCTGCAACGAGTATCGCCGGGTCTATTGAACCGTCTTTTCTCGGGGGGGAGCAGAGAACCAGCTCCTTAACGCCGGCTGTTTTTGCCGGAACTGCCGACATGATTACTGAGGATGGGAGCGGGGCCCTTCCAGCTGGGGCATATACCCCGACTCGACTGACTGGGAGCCACTTAAGGGTAATTTTTTCGCCTTTTGCCTCCAAAACTACGTCTTTGATGGATTCCTTCTGTTTTGAGCAGAAGAGAGAAAGTTTTCGAATTGATTCTTTTATCGCATCAAGCTGCGCAGCAGTAAGCTTTGGATACGCACCCCGGATTTCCGTTTCTTTAACTTTTAAATTGCTTGCCCCGATTTTTACCCCATCAAACTTCTCGGTAAATTTTAGAACTGCCATAAGTTTCCTAGTTTTCACTTCTTCGAGAATAGATTCGACTGTTCTGTTCACTTCTTGAGTGATTTTCCCTCGCTTAAGGAATCTGCTGATGTTTGCGTTTTCAAGCCGCTGGATGAAGTATCACACCTTTGTTCTCCTTGACCATATTTACACCTCTCTTGATTTTTTGTTGACACTCGCTTGCAAAAAACAATGACTCAAGTTCGATTCGGAAAAAGAACTAGCGATGGCTATGCGGAAGCGTATTGCGTAAAACTGCGATTTCCCACATTTTTCCCATAGAGGGATATTTATGGGCATAAGGGTTTATAAAGGTATGTAACGGAAGCTGAGAGAAGAACTAGAGTTTCTCAATCTTAACTTTCCTTGCGAGCTTCTCCTTCAGGAGAAGCTTCTCGAGCTCGGAGGGCTTCTTCTTGCACTTCGAGAAATCGACTATCGCAACCCATTCCGCGGAGCGGCCGCGCTCCTGGGCCGTTGACTCGCTCCTAATCAGGTCGATATTGGAGGATGCGAGAATGGCGAGGATGCGGGCGAGTGTTCCGGGAGCATCCCCCATTGTTAGCTCGATTTTCGCGATTTCGTCCGAATCAATTGCAAACGGGAGGATGACGAGCATCTGGTTTTTCTCATCGTGCCTGAGGAGGATGTTGCTCCCCTCCTTTAGGCCGAGGGCCTCCCTGAATGGGGCTGGGATGATTACTCTTCCCCGTTCGTCGAGCTTGCCGGTCGTTCCCTTTGCCATATGAGCACTACTAGGTTGGTACCCGGTAATGTATTTATTACTTGTTTGCCGGAATTGCCTCTTTGCGGGGAAGGTGGACATTTACCTTTTCAGGGGGCGAGCATGATTCTCGCTGGGTTCTAGGCTACTTATGCCCAAGTAGAGGGGCAAGTTATTTAAAGGAGAGAAAGAAAATTAAACAGACGACCAGTCAAGGAGAAAATTGTGGGTGATTAGTTGCTAGAGGGACTCTTCAGGTGGTTCAACTCGTTATTCAAACAGAGGAAGACCGTAAGCCTAGGGCTGTACGGCTCCCCGAATACCGGGAAGACGACGCTTGCCAATAAGATTTCGATTGACTGGCTCGGGGAGCCCGTCGGAATCGCTTCCGAAGTCCCGCATGAGACCAGGGAAGTTACAAAGAAAGAGAAGATACTGATTGAGAACGACGGACGGAAGCTCCACATGAACCTCCTGGACATGCCGGGAATTGCCTCAAAAGTCGATTACAGGGAATTCGTCACTTTCGGGATGACCCCCAAGGAAGCCAAGGGCAGGGCAAAGGAAGCCACCAAGGGCATAATCGAAGCCATAAAATGGCTCGAGCACGTGGACGCTGCGCTCGTGGTCATGGATTCCAGCGAAGACCCGTACACCCAGGTGAACCTGACGATACTTGGGAACCTCGAGGCAAAGAGCATCCCCGTGATACTCGTAGCGAATAAGGTCGACAGGAAAGACGCGAAGCCAGAGAGGATACGGGAGGCGTTCCCGCAGTACCACATCGTCGAGGTTTCGGCACTCACAGGGCACAACATGGGTGCATTGTACGACACGATAACCACAAAACTAGGATGAAAACATGACTCTCCAAATTGAGTTCGTATCGCAGGCTGCCCTGCGACCCATGGACGAGCAGAAGAAGATGAACTATATTCTGAAGAGCGTTAAGAGGAACAAGATTGTCGTTTTGGATGGGATGCTCAGCCCGGCAGAGGAGAAGAACCTCATACAGGAGACTATGAGAAACATCGACGGAAAGTTCCCCGGAATCGAGATATCCATACTTGGGAACAGCGAAGAGGACTTGAGGGTGAAGCTCATACGCCTTCTTGGGGGCACCGTGGGCGGGATGACCGTGATAGGGCCTTCGAAATTGGTGAAGGAGATAAAGAAGGACCCGAATAGGCTCAACATGCTAGCTTCAGTGGGTGACTAGATGCCGCACAAGTGCGTCAGGTGCAACCGAACCTACCCGGACGGGGACACCCACGCAGTGATTTCGGGGTGCGAGTGCGGAGCCAAAGTGTTCATATTCATAAAGGGAGACGGTGACCTCGAAGCAGTCGAGGATGTTAGATGGATTGAGGAGGAGCTCGCGGGCATCGTCAAGAAGACCCAGGCCCCCGTATCGCTCGAAGTGGAGAATGTCAGGGTCCTGCAGAATGGGATTTTCGAGATTGACATAAGCTCGCTTACAAAGAACCCGGTAGTAGTGAAGGATAGTGAGGGAGTTTACTACTTGAGGCTCCCGAAGCCAAAGAAAAGGTAGGTTCACCCCAAGTCATTTCGGCATATCCGTTTTATGTCGGCAGTCACAATCTGTTCGCACATGGTGCTGTCTCTTGATTTCAGGGCGACATTCCTTAGGCATATGTCCCTGTCGAAAGTTCTTTCAATTTGAAGGCAGGGGGTGACATCGGCGTTCTTGAGCGCGAGGTCCTTAAGGCAAAGGGTCCTCGCCCCAAGGTCCTCAATCTGGTCGCATGACCCGAATGAAGGATCTGCGCCGGCTTTCCCACTCATGTAGTAGGAGAAGACGAAGAAGAAAACCACTATGATTGCGATGAGCACACCGAATATCGACATGTATTTCTCCATTCTAGACTCCCCTCAATGCATTGTCAACAATCTCCGGGGCCTTGCCGATGTAAGCTTCGACATCGAATAGCTCATCGAGCTTCTTCTTTGAAATGAGCCTTGATGCCCGGGAATCCTTTGACAGGATTTCTTTCAGGTGCTCTCCTGTCTCGAATGACTTGATACTTGCTACCCTAACGAGCTCGTGCGCCTCCTGCCTCCCCATCCCCGATTCAGTGAGGGCAATCATGATTCGTTCAGCCATTACCAAGCCGTTTGTGAGGTTGAGGTTGCGCTCTATCGCCTTAGGGAAGAAAACAAGACCCTCGAGGATGGAACCCATCTGAAGCAGCATATAGTCTGTCAATATGAAGCTTTGCGAGAATATCACTCGCTCGCTTGCGGAGTTCGTGAGGTCCCGCTCGTGCTCTAGGGGGATATTCTCAAGAGCCACTTGAAGGTCAGCCCTCACGACGCGAGCAATGCTGCATATCCTCTCGCACTTGTGGGGATTCCTCTTCTGGGGCATTGTGGACGAGCCGACCTGCTTTTTCCCAAAGGGTTCCGCTAGTTCCCCTATTTCTGTCCGTTGGAGGTTCCTAATCTCTTTTGCAAGCTTTTCTAGAGTGCATGCGATTAAGGAGAGGATGAAAAGAGCTTCTGCGTGCCTGTCCCTCTGGATGACTTGGTTCGTCACGGGGGCGGGGGTTAGGCGGAGTTCTTTCATTACTAGCTCCTGAAGCTTGAACGCGTCCTTGCCAAACGTTGCCATCGTGCCAACCGCGCCAGTCATCTTCCCGACGTAGATCCGCCCCTCTGCTTCTTTCAGTCTCTCCAGGTGCCTGTCAAGCTCTGTTGCATACAGGGCAAACTTCAAGCCGTAAGTGGTTGGGACAGCGTGCTGGCCGCGCGTCCTCCCGATGCATACGGTCTTCCTGTGCTTCTTAGCGAGGGAACGCAGGGTTTCGCGGAGCCCACAGGTGTGCTCACGTATGAGGGAGAACGCATCCCTCAGGATGAGAGCCGTCGCTGTGTCCTCTATGTCGTAGCTCGTTGCCCCGAGGTGGACGAAGGCTCCTGATTGGGCAGAACACTTTTCCGTGAGAGCGCGCACCATCGCCATCAGGTCATGATGGATTTCAGACTCTATCTCTTTCACCCTGGAAAGTTCGACTTTCCCTGCGGCTTTTGCGATATCCTCTGCCGAAGCAGTTGGGATGTGGCCGAGC
>JBDRJJ010000108.1:0-3834 GCA_043815135.1 Microcaldota archaeon
CCTGCCGGACAGGGAGCTCTGCTGCGCCCCGCTCGGTTCAAAAGAGGCTGAAGACTACTTGGGCGCGATGTCTGCTGCCGTAAATTATGCGTTCTGCAATAGGCAAGTGATGACGCACTGGATTAGGGAAACGTTTGGCGCTGTTTTTGGAAAAAAGCCGGACGAACTCGGGATGAAAGTTGTCTACGATGTTTGCCACAACATTGCAAAATGGGAAAATCATGAGGTGGACGGGAAGACTAAGAGGCTGTGCGTGCACAGGAAAGGGGCGACACGGGCAATGGGGCCCGGGAGGGAGGAAATTCCTGCTGATTACAGAACTGTCGGGCAGCCCGTCTTGATTCCCGGGAGCATGGGAACTGCATCATATGTTCTTGCAGGAGTCGAGGGCGCCAGCGAATGCTTCTTCTCCACATGCCATGGAAGCGGGAGAGTGATGAGCAGGAGCCAGGCCATCAGAACTTACAGGGGCGAGAGCGTGAAGAACGAGCTCGAGGGAAGAGGGATTGCTGTTCGGGCTACTGATTACGAGATGATTTCAGAGGAAGCCCCTGGAGCATACAAGGACGTTGATGAGGTCGTGAAGAGTGTTTCTGAAGCAGGAATCTCGAAGCTTGTTGCCCGCTTGGTGCCGATGGGCGTTGCAAAAGGATGAATTAGCTTTATTGCCTCGGCCGTATGAGCCCGGCCGGCGGCTGGCCGACATCTGCGTTCGACAAAAGTGTGCTTAACAGCCTGTAATTGCCATTGGCAGTTGCTATCCCAACTGCGAAGTTGAAATTGCTGTTGGCGGTAAAGATTGCTTGTTGCGCCCTTGCATGTATCTCACTTGCCTGCGAAGCGATTTCGAGCAATTTCTTTTTTTCTGAATCCGGATGGATCAAACTCTGGCAGAGCTTTATGTTTGTGCTCACTGACAAGCTATGAGTGAGGGATTCCGCTTTCCTTGCTTTTCTCAAGTCGGATTTCCCGAGCCAAATGTTGAGCGTATCATCGAAGTAGTTGATTCTACTTTTCGTTTTTTCTGTAAGGCGGTCCGGGATAAGGTCGATTAGAAGCTGGGCCCGCTTGAACTTTATTTCGTCAGAAAAATGGGAAGCAAACGCATAAAGGGCCCTCGTGGCAGTCGCGTTTATTGGATGAACGGATTTTTGAGCCATGTTAACCGCGTTGATATTTGTTGGAAGACAAGATATTTAAGAATTCGCTTTTTGATGTTAGGGTGGTGCGAAAAGTATTTAAATATTTATGTTTAAGTATTACCAGGTATGAAATGGTATGAAGAAGAAAGCGGGGGAAAAGAATCACGCTAGCAGACGACCACACCGTCTCCTTCGCCTTATAGGTGCCGCACGCGGGACCCGCCCAGAAAAACAGGGCGATTAACGTGTGCGGCAAACCGTAAGGCGTCACCTCTTATTTTTGAACTAATTGTGACCCTAGGCAAACATAAAAACCTTGAAGGAGAAAAAGAATTCATGAAACTTATTGGGAAGGATAGTAGAACTACCCCTAAAGAAAGCGGGAACGCCAAGGTTGCTGAGCTAGGGCACGTCATCATTTCAAATGGGCTTACTCTGGGGGAGATTTACAGGAGCACTGGGAAGAACCTTCCTGGTGGGCTGGGGAATGTGACAATTGCCGAAATGAATTCAGCTCTTACGAAAGCCGAGCGGGACCCTGTTGCTGGGATAAGCCACGCGCTCGTAAAGAAAGATGATAAGACGGGCTTCGGGCTCCACGTCGCTTCAGTTGAGACTGGGGTGAACCCGCATGTCCATAAGGAAGGGGATGAGGATTATATCATTCTTGAAGGTCGGGGAACTATGTGGCTGGCCAAGGTTGCTTTTGACGAAGAGAAAAAAATTGTCGGTGAGTGGAAGCCAAACGAGGTAAGCGAGGGCATGGTCCTCACAGTTCCTGGAGGGTACGCCCATCGCCTTGAAAACGCAAATGGACAGGATAAGCCCATCAAAATAGCGTTCACGTGCCCGGACAGCCACCTCCGCGAGGACAGGTACGCTACGCCGAAGCCGCCTGGCTCGAAAAAATAGTTGCCCGTTATTTTTGGAAATAGGACAAGCACAATTCTCTGTATACTTCCTGCTGGACTTTCTCGCACAGGGAAGGGTCCTCCTTGACTTTTGCAACTCCCAAAAAGCACAAGTCCTTTGAGGTTTTTTCCGTTATTTTCTTCTCGCATATCGAAGAATCGCGGTTGGTCTTCGCGAGGTCCTCGTAGCAAAGGTTCCTCTCGAACTGGTTGCTGATTTTGTCGCATGGCGTTGCCATGGGCGGCTCGACGGGCGGCTCCGCTGGTTTGGGCGAGAGCCTCTTAATGCATGAATCCCTACTGGTCGGGTCCTCGATGAAGCCACATATCGTCGAGTTCTTCTCGTCCTCGGCAAGCATGTTATAGCAAGCGTCCCGGTAGCGTTGCAACGGGAAACTGCCGCACTTCGATTGGGGGGAATCGCCTTTGAGTGGAGTTGCATTGACTAGGATGCCGGGCTGGCCCGGACCAGGATAAACTATTCCGATGCTTGCCACCCCACCGTGGCAGAAGGTTGCAAATCTCGTGCACGAGCACGTGCCGCCATCGGACTCCAGCCACGCATCCCCGAGATTGCGGAGCCCGCTCTGGCTTATGCACGTGGTGCTGTAGTTGTTTACCTTGTAGCGTTCGCGGGTAGTGACCATTCTCCTGCATGCTTCCCGTATGTTCTCCCGCTCTATCTTGTCGCAAATCGAAATGTCCCTGTTTTGCATGTATTTGATGGAGTCTTCGTAGCAGTAATCCCTTGCCCAGCCCGGGGCCATCCTGTCGCAGACAGACGGGTCTGAGTTGAACTCCGCAATTGTTTGATAGCATAAGTTGCTGTAGTTTTGGTTCTCGATGCCACGGCAGATGTTCGCATCGCGCACCATGTGGGCTATCTCCATGTAGCACCACCTGATTCTGTCCCCGTATTGCATGTACTTGCAACTGTCGGGGTCTTTTTTCAAGACTGCGATGCTGAAGTAGCAGTCGTCTTTGTACCGCTTGTTCTGCACATTATCGCAAAGCAACGGGTCCTGCTTCATCTCGGCCGCGTGGACGAAGCATATGTCCTTCGAGTCGCTTTCGCGTATTTGGCTGCATTCCGAACTAATTCGTCGGCCTTCTGCAACGGTCTTGTAGCACTCGTCCTTCCAGGGAAGGAATATGAAAAGCTTGCAGACCGAAGGGTCCCTTGTTTCCTCAGCAACTGAGAGGTAGCAATCGTATTTTTGATATTGCTCGGTTATGCCTTCACATTTGGAGACGTCTGCACTTGGGCTTATGCATCCCAGAATGAGCAAAAGGAAAAACAATGAAACGAATCCCGCATATTTCATGGCAAGCTCTACTTGGGCAAAGAGGAATTTAAAACTTTCTCGAATTTTTCCAATTGCGAGTAATTCCTCCTGAGAGTTAAGTTTGCATTTTTAACGATGTAATCCAGATGCTCTTTTGAGATGATGAGTTTGGCATCGAAAACAGGGAGGGCGAATTCGCTCGTCCCCATCAGCTCAAGAAACGGCCATTCTTTCCTGAAGCCCCAGATTCCACCCCTCTTGAAGCCAGCTTTTCTCGAAAGACGAAGCAACTCCTTCGCTGATTCCAGGTCTTCTGTGAAAACATGCATGATGAACGCCTCGCACCTGAACCAGAGCTTCCGCTTGCCTTTGTAAGTTGAGAGCGCTCCCCAAACCTCGTCGGGAGAAACCTCCTTATGCCATTTTTTGTAGAAATGGGCGTCTCCCTTTTTCTCGGAGATTTCCAGAAGAACAATCCGACCGGAACAAGAGGAG
>JBDRJJ010000109.1:0-2611 GCA_043815135.1 Microcaldota archaeon
TTTGCGACTGACATCATGGCTAGGTACACTCTTGATGTCTTCTGCTTGCACTCTGACCCGGAAGTGTTTACAAAACGCTCCTCGCATATTGAATCAGAATAACGAACAGACCTGCTAAAGATGCATTCACCGGAGAGAGAGCCCTGAAGCTCGCACATGTCCTTCATTTTTGTTTCTATCGCTACATCCGCAAGAGGAGTCTTGGTTTTGGTTCCATATGTCCCAGAAGAGGAAAAGACAGAGTCAACTCTGGACTTGCCCCGCGTTATTGTCGCTAGCTTGTAGGCCCTTTCAAAAATCATTCCCATGAGGGCCGGGTCGTCTGAACTCGCAAACCCCCAAGAACCCTTCACGAGCATTCTGACGCTTAACCCTTGCAAGTCCCCCGTGGAAACGCTCGTCTCCTCGTCCCTAAGGCTGATTGAGGAAGAAGTCTCGCGCTCATCCCTGAATTCGCCGTAGTCGATATTGAATTTCCTGAATAGGGCTAGCGCCTTGTCAAGCATGGAGGAGAATAAGCGGGAAAAACTTTTATTGGTGCCTAGAGAGCTATATCGACTCTCTCGCCATGAATGCGCCGAAACATGATATTATCCCGACTGTTGCGAGAAGCCCGCCTCCGGCTGGCCAGACTGGGGCGATGATTATGCTTCCAATGCTGAGTCCAAAAGACAGGACGACTCCCCCCGCAGTAAATGTTGTGATTAGTTTCTCGCGGCCATCAACCATGATGGTCTTTTCCCCTGAGTCTAGGAACGTTGTAGATTTGTCGTTTAACTCCTCCTGGACATATACTGATTGCACTGGAGCTGTTTCTTCAGGAGTTTCTGGAGCGATTTCAATCTTTCTCTTTGCTGGAAGGACTAGGCCGCTTGGTTCGTCTGCGTTCTTGGTTGACTGCACGGTTTTTTTCTTTGAACCTTTTGAAAGATTCAATGTTTTCTTAGCGGGCATACTGATCGCCTCCTCAGTTGATGGATTGTTAATGCCTGGCCCTGTTTATATACTATTTGGTCTTTCACATGGATTTAAGCGCAGCTGCCAAGAGTTTTATTGCGCCCTCCACGTCCCTCTCGCTTGCGACCCCGACGCCGCTGTGTATGTATCTCGTAGGAACGCAGACCGCAATTGAGGGGATTCCCTCCCGGACATTGAACACGCGGGCAGCGTCTGTCGAGCCTCCCTCAACCACTTCAAGCTGGTATGGGATGTGCTCTTTCTTTACAGTCTTCACGAGCCAATCAATCATCTTTTTATCAGAGAAGTTGCCTCTCCCAGCAGCCTCCACGATGCTGATGCACGGGCCATCCCCGAGCCTTATGAGCGCCTCGTCTTCAGTGCACTCCGGGTGGTCTGCTGCAACGGCGGTGTCCACTGCGATGAAGTGCTTTGGGTAATAGGTGAACGCTGAAACCATTGCGCCCTTCCCGAAGGTGGATACTTCTTCTTGTACTGTCCCCGCGAACGCGAATTCTCCCTTGACTTTTTTCGCGACCTCCAGCATCACGTAGCAGCCGATTCTGTTGTCGAGCGCCTTCCCTGTAAAGAGCCCGTTCCCGAGTTTTGTGAAGCTCACGTTGAAGCCGACGGGGCTCCCGATTTGCACTCCCATGGAAAGGGCGTCCTTTTTGTCCTTTGCCCCGATATCTATGAACATCTGCCTGTACTCAATCGGCTTCTTCATGTCCTCGTCTTTCAGCATGTGGGGGGGCTTCGAGCCTATAACCCCTGGAATCATCTTCCCGCTCTCCGTCCTCACGAACACGCGCTGGTTCGGGAGAGTCCTGTCATCAATGCCCCCGACTTTTATGAATCTCAGGAAGCCCTTCTCAGTTATTGTTTTCACCATAAGGCCTACTTCGTCCATGTGCGCGCCGAGCATCACGTCAGGCCTTCCGGCCTTGCCCATTGTCCCAATCACGTCGCCCATCCTGTCGATAGCCACTTTTGAGCATGATTTTTTTAGCTCGGATTCCATGAGCTTTGAAACATCGCCCTCGAAGCCAGTCGGGCCGAAAGCGTTCGATAGTTTTTCCATAAGCGAGTCCATAGTTGAGCACCTCATTGTTTAGATGGGCTGCGCTTGTTTAAAAGTTTTCAGATTCGCGCGAATCATTCGGCGAAACCTTTTTAAAGGGCGATAGAGTAATCCCGAGCAAGGCGACTCGATGAGGGCGAAAGCCTGAGAAAAGTTTAAAAAGACTGAAAGACAACGTTCACAACGTTGTATTAGTTAAGACGAGGTGGTCTTAATGAGTTTTAAGAGAGGACAAGCGGCCATGGAGTATCTTATGACGTATGGCTGGGCAATCCTAGTCATCGTGATTGTGCTCGCCGCTTTGCTGTATTTAGGTGTGTTCAACTTGGCTGGGAAGACCCCAGACCTGTGCCAGTTCCAGGTGGGGCTGCAGTGCTCAAGCTTCAGGCTTGACGCTTCGGATGACAACTTGTCGCTGACAATCATAAACGGCTACCAGGAGAAGATAAATATCACCCAGGCAGCCTGCAGGCAGCAAGGCACTCCGACGACCTGGACTGAATTCGACCCTCACGTATCAATCTCCGCGCAACAGAGTCAGACCATCAATATAGACGAGATACAGGATGGATC
>JBDRJJ010000110.1:0-4261 GCA_043815135.1 Microcaldota archaeon
CTCGAGCCTCACATACGGCCCATAAAATTCGAACCATCCTGAGAATACGGTCCGTATTCCCCCTGTGACATACCTTTCCGAGCCCAAAGCGAGCGTAATTTTCACGCTCTCCCTCTCAGCAGCTTCAGCGAAGCAAGAGAGGAACCTCCTTGCAATCAGGTCGTAGAGTTTTGCCCTTCTCTCGTCAACTTTGCCCGCGAGCCCAGTTGGGTGGATTGCGGGGTGGGCCGGGTCATTCTTGGATCCCTCAAGGGGAGTGAAGCGGTTTTCGGTCCTGAGTTTTTGAACTAGCTTCGAGTAGTCGGGATTTTTCTCCAGGCCACCGAATATTTTCGGAAAATTCAGCTTTTTTGGCAATTTCTGCGAGGAAGTTCTCGGGTAGCTGATAAGCGAGTCCTCATAAAGGGATTGGGCAATCTGCAAAGTCATTGTTGGCGAGAAGCCGAAAAGCCGGTATGCCTCAACCTGCAGGCTCGTAAGGTCGAAAGGCGGATTCGGGACCTGCTTGAAGGCCTTGCGGTCCACTTTTTCGACAACCCCCTTCTTATCCGAGTTAGCAAGCGCATCCTCCGCGTCCTTCTTGACCTTCATGCTTCCCCTAGTGTTGAGGAAGCGGATTTCCTTCACAATCGCATAAACCTGCCAATACGGCTCTGGCTTGAAAGCGAGAATCTCCCTCTCCCTTTTTGCGAGGATTGAGAGAGCAGGGCCCTGGACCCTTCCAATCGACAGGACCCTGAATGTCCCTGCTGTCCGGACTGCGTGCATGAGCGCCCTACTTAAGTTGATCCCGTAGTGCCAATCCAGCACGTGCCTTGTTTCAGCTGCGAGGACGTTGTTGTAATCAAGGTCTTCCATGTTATCATACGCTTCTATCAAGTCATCATCCGTGAGGGCGGAGAACTTCATCCTCTTCCCTGTTTCGCTCCTGCAGGCGTATTTTATGACGTTATAACCGATGAGCGAGCCTTCCAGGTCGTAGTCGCACGAGTTCACGAACTCATTGCACCCTTTTGCGATGCTTTCAATGAGCTTCAGGTATTGCTTCGTGAACGCGGAGCCCTCGCTTACTTCGTAGGCCGGGGCCCATTCTATGTCAAATACCGGGTAACCTCCCTTCCCCCCCTTCTGCCTGAGGCTGTAAACGTGCCCTACAGCTGCAGCAACAAGCACCTTTTTTCCTCCTCTCTCCAGCTCGTAGTAGCTCGCTTGGCCCTTGGACTTCCTCTCGTATCTCCCGTTCCCTAGGGCCCTTGCGACTTTCTCGGCGACTTTCGGCTTTTCACAGACAATAAGCTGCATGGAGGCATTTATGGAGGGAAGGGTTTAAAAAAAGTAGGTGGGTAAAATGCGAAAAGGAGTGATTCGATGAGGAATCTTGGATTTGTTGTATTTGCGCTTCTCGCTCTCACTACTCTCGGGTGTACGAAAATCGCGAAGACGATGGAGATTGCGTCATTCTGCGAGGGAAACAGCAACGTGACTGAACGGGACATATGTTTTTTCGATGTGGCCAAAGAAACCAATGACACTACAGTCTGCGCAGACATCGAGGGCGAGAATTTGAGAAACCAGTGCAAGGCCGAAGTTGTGCCTTCCCCAGGGGGGACAAGCGACTCCGGCGAACCAAATGGACCTGGGGGGGAGAAAACCTCCCATTAATGGCTTCGCCAGGCATACAGGGGGGCACTCGACCAACTATTTCTCAGAACGAGAGTTCAGCAATATTTTGCGAGCTTGGAATTCTCCGGCAGGTTCTCCTTCTTCATCCCAACCAAGAGCTGCGAGAGTTCGTAGACTTCGATTCCCTTTGCAGCTTCCTTCAGGCAGATGTAGCACATGGGGCACGGCGTTACAAGGATATCGGCACCTGTTTTCGCGGCGTACTCCATCCTTTCCTCAGAAACGTTCTTCGCCAATTCGGGGTAGTTTGCCCTGACTCCGCCCCCCCCTCCGCAGCAAATCGCCCGTTCGCGATTGTACTTCATTTCGACGAGTTCAAGCCCAAGTTCTTTCAATATTCTTCTAGGCTGCTCGTAAATCCCGGAATATCTCCCCATGTGGCATGGGTCGTGGTACGTTACCTTCAGGCCCTTGTAGCTGGGCCACTTGACCCGCCCCAGCCCCTTTTCAATATACGGGACCGCATGCTCGATTGGGATATCCCACTCCACGAGCTTTTTGTGTTCGCTTAATACGGAGTGGCAGGTCGGGCAAGAAGTGATAACCTTTTTCACCCCGTGCGCCTTAAACACTTCGAGGTTCTTTTTTGCGAGGTTCTTCACATCCTCGTCATATCCCTGGCTCTTCGGGGGCGAGCCGCAGCAGAGCTCCTTTTCCCCAAGCATGATGAAGTCCACCCCGAGCTTCCTGAGAATCTCCTTGTAATTCGCCTCAACATCCGGAAGAACGACTTTCGTAAGGCAACCTGGATAATAAAGGGTGTTCCCCCCGCCGAGGAGGTCCAAGAAGCCCATTCAATCACCGTGCAGATAGCCTGCGAGAAGCACACGTGCCACGGGGACCTTGTCCACCTCGAGCGCATAGAGCATTTCATTTTCAACTGACCCGAGCAGGTGCGCATTCATGATGTTCACTCCGCCATCCGCAAGCTTTCTTGCAACCCCGGAGAGCTCCCCGGGCCGGTTTGCGAGCTTCACGACGAGCATGTCAGAATCCAATACCTTGAATCCCGATTTCTCGAGCTCAGTTTTTGCCTCCGTCAAGTCCCTCTCGTGAGTCAGTATCCTGCATACCGCTTTCTTCCCCACAACGGACATGTCCACTCCTTCGATGTTGATGTTCTTCTTCGCTAGGGCTCCTGAGATGTCTGCGAGAAGGCCGACCCGGTCGTTAGTCACTATGACGAATTCCTTCATAGTCCCTTATTGTCCGCGGTATTATAAATTATTTGCGGGGTTTCCGCACATTGCCCGTGCCCTGGTTTTTTCCATTCATCCCGGAATAAGCGACGAAGAGGAACACGAATGCGAGGCCAAGCACCATGAACGGGCCGAGGAGCCCGATTTTTGAAAGCACTGCGGCGTTGTAGAGGATGTGGAGGACGAATGCCACGAGAAGGCCGATTCCGAACCTATACTTATTGCCAGCCATCCTGCACACGAAATACGCGTTGAAAGCAGTGAAAAACCCGTGTGCCATCGTAGTGAAAAACGAGCGGTAGAACAGTATCTGAGTCCAGCCCTGCACTCCGACGGAGTATGGCGTTGTGCCGTAGGAGAAGTAGAGCCAGTTCTCAAGCAATGAAAATCCGACCCCTATCGCAAACCCGTAAAGAATCCCGAGCACCGGCGTTATCCCTTTTTTTCTCATGAATTCTGCCAAGCCGATGCTCTTTAGCACCTCCTCGGAAAATGCTGCGAGGATTGTGAAGATTGCTCCCCCCATCGCTGCTCCTGCGAGGGGCTTAATCCATCCCTCAAGCGTCTGGTTCGCGAACAGGGCGCACGCGCCAGCGAAAACACCCCACAGCATCAGCGAGAAGACGTTCTTCAGGAGATTCTTCCGGTAGATATTTGATATGAATGCCATTGCAGCGAATATCGCAAACGGGAGCAGCGCGCATATTGCCGCTATTACGTATGCAATTACCTCGGCGTCCTCGAAATACCGCCTGCCCCCCGGCGAAATAGTCATGGAGATGAGGAACAGCCCGACGATGGCCTCCATCATCCAAATCCTCCTGTTGGCGATTGGGCCGTATGCGGCTTCGATTTCCTTTTTCCCCAGGACCTCGTCTATGAACGGTATTGCAGCAATGAGTGTGAAGAGGAAGCTGAGCAGAAGCACTCCGAGATAAGAAAGGACGGAAAACAGCTCCCAGTACATCGACTCCTCGGCAGTCTGGGCAAAAACCGGAACAGCGAGCAAGAGCAATGCAACAGCAAGCCATCTCATAAGAAAACACTCGGGACTTCGCCAATATCCCCAAAAATGAAATCAGGTTCCGCTTTAATGAGCTTTTCTATCCTATGGACACCGGTAGAGACAACCCCCGTCATCGCCCCAGCACTCTTCCCAGCGAGGACGTCCTCTACCATATCTCCTACGTAGAGCGTTTCCCCCTTATTAACCTTAAGCTCATCGCAGGCAATCTCCACCATCCTCGGGGAGGGCTTGAATTTCCAGTCAGCATCCTCAATTGTCACAACTGCACTGAAATACTCCCCCAGACCAAGCTTCCCTATCTCGCCCTGAATCCTGCCCTTGGTGGCGTTGGTTACAAGGCCTACCGGGGCAC
>JBDRJJ010000111.1:0-8552 GCA_043815135.1 Microcaldota archaeon
CAGAACGACAAGCCCCTCGAGATGGCGGCGAAGATGAGGAAGCTCGTGCTCGGGGAATAAACTTCTAACTGGAGGCGTTCAGCGCCTTCAACATCTCCCCCTGCACATCGAAACCCAATCCCGCTAGCACCGAATAGATGATGAGCTTCAGCACATAATAAACCGCGAAGAACCCGATAAAAACAACTGCCCACCTCGCCCATCTGGGCCATCGTTTCGTAAAGGGCAGCTTCTCTTCAAGGAGCTTTTCAGTTCCCTTCCACAATTTATCCCTGAATAAAAGAAAGATGGCAAACACTGCCCCCAGAAGAAGAACAACATACTCGGGAACTCCCTGGGAATAGAAAAACCAAAGAAGAAAAACAACGAGCGCGAGCCTGAGTAAAAGTTTTGCGTCCACTTGATTACCTTCTCAGCCTCTCCACTAATTCGAGTATCAAACCCTTGCTTCCGACATAAAGGGGAGTCCTGATGTCCGCATCCTCGCACTCTATGTCAAGGAGAGAAATCTTCCCGTTGCTCGAGAGCCCCCCTGCTTTCTCGATGATGTTCCCCATTGGGATTCCCTCGTAAAAGAGCCTCAGCTTTCCCTGAGGCTTGTCGATTAGCGCAGGGTAGGCGAACATGCCGCCGTAATGGAGAACCTGGTTGAAGTCCCCTACAAACGTTCCGCAGTACCTGAGCTTCATCTTCTTCTCCTCTTCCATGTATTTTATAAATTCCCGGAACCTGGGAATCCATTTCAGCGGGCTTCCGCCCATCCCGTAGACTTTTCCCGGGTCAGGTACTTTCAGGTCCTCCTCCACCAAGCAATACCTAATCTTTTCCTTCCGGAATTTTACGAACTCGTGCACTCCCTTCCCAGCAGTGTAGACAAGCGTAGTCATGGGGCCGTATTGCTTGTAGAGGGAAGCGACAAGGCTCCTCCCGGTAGTCGGGATTTCTTTTCTATAAATCCCAATAATCGCGCCAATCGGGTTGTTGCTGCGGATGTTGCTCGAGCCGTCGAGAGGGTCAATGGTCACGACGAATGGGGCGTCCTCGTTGAATCTCACAGGGGTCTTCAGTTCCTCGGAGTAAACTGCCCTCACAAGACCCGTTTTCTTGAATTCATCGCAGTAGTAGTTGTTCGTCCAGACGTCGAGCTCTTCTGCAAGCTCCCCATACTTGTTCGCCTCACCCTTCTTAGCTGCCATTCTGTGGGGGAACTCCGTCCTGATGTTGATGCTCATTCTCGCGACTTCGAAAATAAGCTTCGCGACCTCGCCATCCTTGACCCCGCGCAAATGCTCTTCGAGAGTTACCTCTGCCATAACAACACCCCTGATTACTTTTTTTCTTTGGGGTTTAAAAGCCTTGGTGATTTTACGACCTGGTAATACCAAGTAATACTACGCCAATGCAACTCCGAAGAACATGAGCACGAGCAGTGTCCCAAGGCCCGCGAGCCCGAACAGCGCAACTACGATGAGGGTCGCAATCGTTATGGGCACGTTAATGCCAATGAATCCCAGCAGGAATATCCCGATGAGCCCAAGGACCGAATTTATCACGAGCTTGAAAACAAGCTTCATCGCCTTCAGGAGCGCGAAGAACAGAAGCACGAACAACAGAAAGAATGCAATGCCGCCCATCAGGAACAGCATCCCAGTTGCAGCGTCCATATCCTAAAAACACAGCACTAATTTAAATCCCCTTGCCATATACCATTCGATGAAGGAAATTTGGGTCGAGAGCAGGGCTCTCGCAAAAAAGTTCGCCCTGCGCCACACTGGCGAGAAGGGAAAATGGACCGAAGTGAAAATACGGGGCGAGCGGGACATCCAAAAGCTAAAGGAGGCAGCGAAAGCAGGCGCGGAAAGAGCAGTCATATCCTGCCCGAACTGGGCGAAGGCTCCGCAAAAGGAGCTGAACAAGCTTGAAAAAAAGCTCAAGATCATTGCGAAAGTCAAGAACTCAGAGGAAGCGAAGATTGCAGACGAGCTCTTGGACAAGACGATTTCAGGCTTCCTTCTCCACAACGCCAAAACTTTCGAGATTGACAAGCTAAAGCGATATCTCTCCGGCGAAGGGGTAATAATCCTCGAGGCAGCAACAGTCTCAGAGATAAAGCCAACAGGCTCGGGCGAGAGGAGCTGCATAGACACATGCGAGATAATGACTTCGGGCGAGGGAATGCTCGTAGGCTCTGACTCAACGGGCTTCGTTCTTGTTCAAGCTGAGGCATCAACAGAGGACTCGAGGGCAGAGCCAAGGCCCTTCCGAGTCAATGCAGGCGCTGTTTCCCTTCACACTCTCCTTGCTGGGAACAAAACCGAGTTCCTTGCTGAAATCCAGGCAGGGGACGATGTCCTCATAGTCGACAGGAGCGGAAAGGAGAGAAAAGCGGTTGTTGGAAGAAACAGAATCGAGCGAAGGCCCCTTGTGCTCATAACCGCAAAGCACAAGCTAAGAGCGATAACTGCCTTTCTCCAGAACTCTGAAAACGTCTGCCTCTTGACCCCAAAAGGGGCCAAGCCCGTGCCAAAACTCAGGAAAGGCGACGAGATTCTTGTTCACCTAAGGGGAAAGAAAGAGGAAGGATTGACTAGATGATAATGCGGAACTGCAGGATTGTAAGGCCCGAGGGAATCCTTAAGGGCAGCATCGAAATCTCTAGGGGAAAAATCAAGCGGCTCTCGGGCTCGTCCCCTAAATCAGGCGAATCGATTGATGGGGGCGGGGCGCTCCTCTTCCCAGGCTTGATAGACCCCCACGTCCATCTCAGGGACCCTGGTTCCATCCACAAGGAAGACTTTTTCACTGGAACATGCGCTGCTCTCGCTGGCGGATATACGGCGGTAATGGACATGCCGGAATACTCGAATCCAGCCACTACGACTGCCAAGGCTTTAACTGAAAAGGAAGCGTCAGCCTCGAAGAAAGCGGTCTGCGATTTCCACATCCGGATGGGGGCCTCAGACAGGAATTTTCAGGAGATACGGAAAGCCTCTCCAGCTTCGCTCAAGTTCTTCACAGCTGAGACAAAAAGCGAGCTTACAATCACGGATTATTCGACAATGGCCCGCCACTTCGCTTCTTTCCCGCGGGGAAAGCCCATATGCATCCACGCGGAAGACCAGGGCGTCATCGACTCGCTTTCGAAAAAATACCCCGACTTCACACGGGCCCGCGGCCCTCTTGTTGCTGCAATCGCCCTCGCAAAAGTTCTCGCGCTCCAAAAGGAATCAAACCGCCGAATCCACGTGTGCCACATATCAACTGAACTCGAGATTGAACTTTTGAAGGATGCAGAGAAGAATGTAACATGGGAAGTGACTCCCCACCACCTTTTCCTAGACACTCGCGATTACAAGAAACTCGGGGCTTTCGGAAAGATGAACCCTCCATTGAGAGCGCCCGGGGAGAGAGCGGCACTCTGGAAAAACATTGGCATGTGGGGGATGATCGGGACCGACCATGCGCCCCACCTCAAAAAGGAGAAGGAGTCGAATAACCCGCCCTCCGGTGTTCCGGGCCTAGAAACAGCCCTCCCACTTCTAATCGATGCGTGTCTCTCTGGAAAACTGAGGATTACAAAAATACCCGAGCTCTGTTCCAGACGCCCGGCCAAAGCATTTGGTTTGAAGCGCAAGGGCGAGCTGAAACCTGGCTTTGATGCTGATTTTGTCCTTGTGGACCCGAATGAGACGACAGTAATTAAGGGAGAAAAGCTTTTCACCAAATGCAAGTGGTCTCCTTTCGAAGGAAGAAAGCTCAAGGGGAAAATAAAAAGGGTATTTCTGCGCGGGAACGAGGTTTACCGGGATGGCGAGGGAATACTTGCAAAGCCGGGTTTTGGGAAAAAAGTCCTCTAGCCTACTTCTTCCCGTTGCACTTCGTGCATCTCCTGTAAACGAGGTATGCGGCTACTACGACAAACGCAAGCCCCACGAGCGCAATCGGAACGGAGTCCAGCAAGCCCCCGCCCGAATCCCCGTTTGACGATACGACCTGAAGATATGACGTCTCGACAATCTCCCGCTCGGCATTGTATGCGTCCATGAATTTCATCCTGACGGTTATTGGGTATTTTCCGGGTGCAACATCATTCGATACGCGGACATTGTAGCTAACCTGGCTATAGTCATCAGTCTTCAGGTTCCCAATGAACGACGAAGGAGAGTTGTCGAGAATCGTGAACGAGTCGCTTTCGAGCGTAACAGTGAGCGACCTCACCTCACTCGTCCCGATATTCGAAATCTGTATCCCCAGTGAGTACTTGTTTCCAGATGATACGGGGGAGGGGGTAGTTGATGTTATAATCGCCAGTTTTGATTCGCCAAGCACCTCAATCCCAATGCTCTTGGTTATGGATGTCTGTGGCTCTCCCTGAGCGTTCAGGAAATCTATCGTGACTGTTGCAGGGTAATAGCCAGGAGTCGCGCTCGAGCTTATCCCGACATCGTAGGTGACGCTTTCCGTTCCCGCGGGTGGAATCTCTCCCAAAAGCCTCTGGGATGAGCCCAACGGCACAAAGCTCGAGGATGCTGAAGAGAGCGTTGTCTTCACTGATTTTGCAACAAGGCTCCCGTCGTTTCTTACTGTAATCGTCATCCGGACCCTCTTCCCCGGGGTTGCGCTTGAGTCGATGTCATAGCCTACTGAGAAATCGACTGTTCCCCTGACGGCCCGGACAGTGCCCAGCGTCGCGCTAACCTGCTGGATGTTTCCAAGTTCATCCTGGTAGCTTATGATGGCCGGAATCGCGTAAATTCCCGCAGGCATCGAGAGGTTCGTGAGTATGGGTACGGCAATCATCTCCTCCTCTCCCTTCCCGAGGTCACCCAACGAGAGCTTTGTGCTGTCCTTTGCAATGAAGTAAGGCGAGTTTATGCTCACAACAATGTTCGATGCCCTGCCGCCTGTATTCTTAACCATCGCATTGAGCTCGAAGTCATCCCCAATCCCAACATTCATGGGCTCCGAGGAGATTTGGAATATCGTCTGCTTTGATACGGTCACTGGAATCTGAATCAGCTTGTAGCTTGAGCCGCCTGCAACAGTGTTCTCGCTCCAATAAGCGTTTATCATAATGTTGTAAACCCCGGACTCCGTGTTCGGGGAGACCCGGAACTGGATGCTTGCGCTTGTCGTGCCAGAGGCCCCGACAGTCCCGATTGAAATCCTGTCGTTCGAGAACTCGAATCCGTTGCCGCTTGGGTATAGAGTCAGTGCCGTTATCCCGGAAGTGCCGGCGTTGGTTATGGTGAAAGAGACAGAGCCGGTGTTACCGGGCCTCAGAGTCGTCGGAGTAACCGTCGCAGTGCCGAACTGCACATCCGCGAAAGCGAACGCCGACATAAGCAATACTAGCACAAAAACAATATTCATTTTCGTCATAAAACCACACTCTCAGGCAAACTCGTTGAAAGCATTATAGATGGGAAGATTTATCAAGATTTAGCTAGAAAGATAATCACTGCTCGTTTTCAATGGGAGGCGATTGTGTGGAATATCTTGCCGAAGTCGTCATAGAATCGAAGCCTGCTGCGAAGGATCCAGAGGGAGCGACAATAATGCGCGACCTTATGGCGAGGAAGGGCTATAATACAGTTAGCGAGGTTAGGACTGCGAAGCTGCTCAGGATAAAAATTTCAGCGAAGAGCGAGGAGGAGGCAATCTCGCTCGCAGACAAGATGTGCAACGAATTGAGGCTTGCGAACCCAGTTGCCCAAAATTACAGGATAAATATAGTAAAAAAATAGGTGTGGACGGATGATTGCAGTCATCAGATTCCCGGGCTCTAATTGCGACTTGGATGCAGTGCATGCCTTGGGCGACATAGTCGATATTCCAGTTGAGCTCGTTTGGCACGAGAGCTTTGACCCATCAAGATATGGGGGCGTTGTTCTGCCGTGGGGGTTCAGCTACGGCGACCACCTTAGGGCAGGAGTCATAGCGGCGTTTTCGCCCGCAATGGACGGCATAAGGAAGATGGCTGAGCGCGGGAAACCAGTTATCGGAATCTGCAACGGTTTTCAAATACTTACGGAATCTGGCCTGCTCCCAGGGGCCCTCTTGAGAAACGAGGGAATTCTCTTTTCCTGCAAGTGGGTTAATCTGCGGATTGAGAGCAACAAGAGCTTGTTCTCCAAAAGCATGAGGAAGGGCTCTTTTTTGAGGGTTCCAATAGCCCACGGCGAGGGGAGATATTTCATAGAAGAGGAAAGGTGCTCTGAGCTCGAGAAAAACGGCCAGGTCATATTCCGGTATGTTGATGACCTCGGGGTTCCGACAGACGATTCAAACCCAAATGGTTCGGTCCATAACATTGCAGGGGTTTGCAATGAAGCAGGTAACGTTTTAGGGATGATGCCCCACCCGGAGAGGGCGTCTGAAGCGATTCTCGGCGGGGAAGGGGGAAGGAAGTTACTAGAGGTTTTCAAGGATTTCAAGGCGTAATATTACTAGCGAAAAAGAAAGAGACGGGACGAACGATAAGAAGGTGTGATGATGCCAAGGAAGAAGAAGGAAGCTCCAACGAGCGGGCAGGCAGCCCAAACCCACCCAGAGCAGGCGCCTCATGTAGACCTTACCCCAGCTGAGCAGAAGAAAGTCCGGGAAATTCTTGGGCATGAGCCAAATGCCGTTGAGTGGGGGATGATTGACATAATGTGGAGCGAGCACTGCTCTTATAAAACGAGCCGGCCGTCTCTGAAGCTCCTGCCCACGACTGGCAAGGGCGTTTTGCTCGGGCCCGGGTTCGACTCCGGAATCCTTGACATAGGGGATGGGTGGGGGATAGCGTTCAAGATAGAGACGCATAACCATCCGTCAGCCATTGAGCCATACGGGGGTGCTGCTACTGGGATAGGCGGGATAGTCCGGGATATCCTGGCAGTTGGGGCATATCCAGTGTGCTTTCTGGATTCTCTTCACTTCGGCTCCCTTTCAAGCCCGCATTCGCAGTGGCTCTTCAGGTATGTCGTTAAGGGAGTTGGCGACTACGGGAACTGCATAGGGGTTCCAACCACTGCAGGAGAAATCCAATTCGATGAATCCTTTGAGCGCAACTGCTTAGTCAATGTCGCATGCGCCGGGTTCGTGAAAAAAGACGAGATTGTCACTGGAGACGCAAAGGATGCTGGGGACATATTAATCCTCGTAGGCGGGTCCACCGGGAGGGACGGAGTCCACGGAGTGACATTTGCGTCCAGAAACCTGGACGAGGCGAGCGAGGATGACAGGCCCGCAGTCCAAATACCCGACCCATTCACAAAGAAACTCATAATCGACGCCTGCGCCGAGGCATACGGGGCGAAGCTCGTGAAGGCGATGAAAGACCTGGGGGGCGGGGGCCTCACATGCGCAAGCTCTGAGATGGCGCACAAGGGGGAGAAAGGCGCGCGAATCGATATCTCGAAAATAATGGTGCGCGAGAAAAACATGGCCCCCTACGAAATCATGCTTTCCGAATCCCAGGAGCGGATGCTGTTTTCAACAGACAATGCAAGGCTTGAAGAGCTTCTTGAAATATTCAAGAAATATTCCCTCCCTCACACAATAATCGGCGAAATAACGGACGACCGGAACCTCACGGTCATGAATGGAACGGACGAGGTCGCCTGCCTCCCCACCCACATCCTTGCAGAAGTCCCGACAATCCAGAGGGAGATGAAAAAGCCGAAGAGGGAGAAGGATATTGCTGTTCCAGAGCCAAGGGGGGTAGAACCGCTTTTTTTCAAGATGCTCTCCTCGGAGAACATATGCAGCAGGCGCTGGGTTTACCAGCAGTATGACCACGAGGTCGGGGACCGTAGCGCTCTCAAGGCCGGGGTGGGGGATGCAGCAGTGATGCTCGCCCCTAACGGAGGCGCGATTGCCATAACCTCCGATTCCAACTCCGCCCATTGCTACCTCAATCCTTACGAGGGCTCCGTCGGGATTATGGCCGAAGCATTCAGGAACTTAACGTCAGTCGGGGCAAAAGCCATCGGAATAGTCGACAATCTCTCTTTCGGCAGCCCCGAGAAGCCAGAGGTGTACTGGTCGTTCCACGAATCAGTGAGGGGAATTGCAGATGCGGCGGTTGCGTTCGAGACGCCCTGCGTAGGCGGGAACGTCAGTTTCTATAATGAGGATGAAGTTACGAAGCTATCCATAAAACCCTCCCCAGTTATAGTGATGGTGGGCCTGCTTGAAAAAAGGGAGAATATGCGGGGACCCGCGTTCAAGCAGAGGGACGACATCGTGTTGCTCGGGGAGACAAAGTCAGAAATGGGCGGAAGCGAGTACCACCGGATAGCCCACAGGACGCTATCCGGCAAAGTGCCAAAAGCGGACCCGCAGCAGGAGAAAAAGACTGCGGAATTCATCCTCTCCCACTTGGACAAAATCAACTCAATTCACGACTGCTCAAAAGGCGGCCTCGCAATAGCACTTGCAGAAATGTGCGTGCTTGGGAACGTTGGCGCGCAAATCGACCCAGGAAAGGTGCCTTCAACATGCAGCCGCCTAGACGAGCTGATGTTCTCCGAGAGTCACGGCAGATACATAATAGGCACGAATGA
>JBDRJJ010000112.1:0-5922 GCA_043815135.1 Microcaldota archaeon
CCTTGGGCAATGCCGCATTGCAAGGTCGAGTCCGAATATCCGCTCACTTATCCGGGAGCGACAATCGCGGTCAATATCAGTTATTCGAGCTTTCTTTTCCCATCTCCTATCGTCGTCTTATGCAGGCCAAACTCCCTGAGGTTCTGTTTCGTAGCTCCAGGTTCGGGAAGTTGCGCAGTGTCTTGTGATTACCCATACAAGGGAACTTACACAATTACAGCCACGTCCCTTACACATTCCTGCCAGCCGTTTCTTGTTGTCGCAGACCCCAATGCAAAGCCTTCATGCACCTTGACTCCAGACACTGCAAGGGGCAATGGAACGTTTTCTACGCTCATAAACGCCAGATTCTCGAACATTCTCCCAAACACAACCGAAGCACAGTTTGACTGCGGGAATGGGGAGCCTCCGAAAACAATTGCGATAATAGGGAAATCCATACATTCAACATGCCAATACTCTGCCGAGGGCAAGAAGGAGGTATATTCGCCGAATGCAACTGCAGGGGGCGCAACATGCTCTGCGCAGATTGTAGCAATACCAACATCCGATTCAATTCCGCCCCAGGTGTCGTTCTACAACCTCACTTACCGCTTTGCAATCAACAGCACTTACAACGTCTCGATTATTGCAAGCGACAATGTCGAGGTCGAGCGGGTCGAGCTTTACATCAATGAATCATTGGCAAAAACAATGCGCACTCCACCGTATTACTACGTTCTGGACGTGGGGAAATACAACAACGGAACCGGATTCATGCTCCAGGCACGGGCATACGACATCTACGGGAATACAAATGTGACTCCCCAGTACCTGGTCACCCGAGCAGTGGAAGGCGAACGCTCCTGCAACATCACGGTCAAGCCGAGATACTCCCCGATTCCGGCCCAGATAACCCTGGTAGCAGTGTTTCATAACACTTCTTCAGACGTTCTCTTCGCCTATTTCCAGCCCCACTACCCCGGGACAGACATAAATAAAACAGGCCCCCTCACGCCCATAACAAACGGAACTGCAAGCACAACATTGGGATATTCCACTGCTGGGACATACGCCCCATACGTGACAGACGGCAACGTCACCTGCAGGACGACAGTATACATCACTGCAGTTCCAGATACGACTCCGCCGACAGTGTCCCTCTCCAGCCCGAAACAGGACCAAAACATCTGGATAGGGGACACGATAGAGCTTACAGCGTCCGCAAGCGACAACCTCCTCGTAGACAACGTGGAATACTATCTGGGGACCCGGTTAATCGCGAATTCGAGCAGCAGCCCCTTCAACTCCAGCTGGAACACCTCGGGAGAGCATATAGGGTTCTATGACCTCTCGGCAATTTCTCATGATATAGCCGGGAACCCGTCGATTTTCCCGAGCAAGGCTCGCGTGCTGCTCTACACAAACAGGACGTGCTCGATAAGCCCGAGATCCGCCACAATTCAGCAGGGGGTTCCAACGAATTTTTCAGTAACATGCTTCAACTACACAACCACGAATTTCACCCAAGCTACAACGAACCGTACCACGACCAATTTTACTGAGAACTTCACAATATCGAGCCAGGACATCATAAGCACCATGCTCACGAAAATAACGTGCCCCGAGATGGACTGGTCGAGCACGCTCTCCCGCTCAAAAATCTCCCCGATAAAATCATCGTCTCTTGTAACATTCGCCCCGCAGGACACCGAAGTGGAACTTTCAGGAGTAATAACTGCAACGGATTCAGTTTCAGGGATATCCTGCACGTCAAATATCCTCATCGTCAAGGAAATCCCTGCATGTGAAGTCAGTCTCGATTCCCCCTCCCTAGTCGGTTCCTCGGTTCCAGTGACAATATTATATGAGAATCTGTCCAGGCCCCAGGAGTTTCGGATAATATGCAGACCAAATCAGATGGTCAGTTGCTATGCTGCCCAGGGGTCGGGATTGTGCACCGCCTACTGCGATTACCCGTCAACAGGCAGATATTCAGTGGGCGCAAGCTCGCCTTCAATAACGTGCAGGCCAAAAAGCATGAGCGTTTTCCCCCACCCGGACACTTATCCCCCTGTAATTTCAATAACCCGGCCTTTCAACAGGCAGATACTAACAGGAATTAACACAATCGAAGCATACGCAGTTGACAACTTCGGGGTCGAGAGAGTCGTCTTCCTCGTCGACTCAAAAGCCGAGGGCTCTGATGAAACATCCCCCTACATGTTTGTCTTCAACACAACAGGAGCCAGGAATGGGGACCACACAATAACTGCAATGGCATATGATGAAACAGGAAACATTGGCGAGTATTCAATTACAGTGACAGTTGCAAACTAGATAGTCAGACGAAATCTATCCTGATTTTTCTTTCAACTCCTACTGCTGCAACAGAAACTGTCACGTGTTTAGGCTTTTCCTTGAACGCCATGCTCGCATACGCCATCCCATCCTTCGTTATGCCACTCGGAGTGATGATTCCGCTGTCAGCCCTGAACTTCACAACAGTTCCGTCTGGAACGGGTTTGCCTTCCTTGTCCTTGACGATGCTCCTCACCTTAGTCCTATACGCCCCGCCTCGGAGGGAAAGCCTTACCCGGTATTGGGCGACCGTCTGGTCGGAGACCCCTGCAGAGGTTTTAGGCGCTCCCCCCTCCCCAACTTTCCCAGCAGATGCCGGCTTCTCGCCCTCAGGGGTTTTTCTCGCCCTCGTGAAAGGAGTTTTTATTTTCCCGCTGCTGAACAGCCAATACACGACCCCGATTCCAACAATCACCGCAGCTGCAATGCCAATGACAGAGTAATCGGGACCAGAAGAGACCGCGGCGCCTTCCTCAAGCATTATCGCCTCAGCCTGGCTCATTATCCCAGTTAGGCCCGCCCTAATGCTCCCAATGTATTTTTCATCTACGGGGGGCCCCATAAGCACATCGAGGCTCCCTTCCGGTTCTTGAGGTCCTCAAGCTTCATTTTCCCTTCCGAGCTCGTTACATTCATACCCGCCCTTGTTAGAAGTGAAGAACAGTCGTTGCTCAGCTTCACCAGGGCGTCAAACTCACTGATGTAGCCGCCCATCTGGGCCTTAGTTGCTTCGGATTCGTTTACAAGCGCAAAATACTCCATCCGGGCTTCTGAGACGTTCTCTGAGGAGATTATTCTGGTAACAGTTTCGTTCAGGTACTCCAGTCTTCGGCTTATCGTCTCCCCCACAATTATCTGCGAGGCGTTCTTTATGATTGCAGAGGTCGCTTCTAGTTCAATAGTCGCGTTTTTCTTTATATCCCCAAGCAGTGTCCTTTCCCTGTTAGCTGCCAATTCTAGCGCAGCGATTCTCTTAGTTGTTTCTGAATAAATCTTTGCCCGCGTTGTGTTTATCAAAGAATCTGAGGCGAGTTTTGTTTTAATCTGGGTAATCTTTGCCTTAGCTCCTGCGAGGGCATCAGTGCGGTACGGTATCGGGGCGCAGAACTCGTAGCCATTATTGCCGGGGGAGTATTCCTTGAACAGGTTATTGCCAATTATCGATGATACCTGCACCTCCATGTCAGCAACAATCGATTCTTTCGGGGGCGTTTCGGTCTTCCTTTCAGCAAAGGCGACTAAGGCCTTCATAAACTCGCCCGTGTCCAAGTCAAGGGTTACTGTTGCCTTAGAAAAGGCGGCCATCGCCTCAAGAAAAGGCTTTCCATTTCCATTTGCAAATGGAATGCACATGGACTGGGAGTATATGCACGACCGATACAGGCAGGAGTCAACGTCCCAACACGCGGCTTTATCGAGGCCGAGGCTGGACTTGCACTTCGCCTCAAGCTCCCGGCTTTCGTTGAACAATACTATGTCCCCGCGCACCTCTTCCACGAGGTCCGTGAGGAGCCAGCGATTCCTGGCCCTCAGCAACCACTCAATTGTTTCATTGTCCTTGATGATGGCGACATTCCCCCCAGTTAAGTTCATCGCGAAGAGCTCAGATGCCTTGCTCGCGTTGTCCGTGGCATTTGCCTTCACTGGAACGTTTGAGACGAATCCGTAGTTCTCGCCTTCAGCCCAGAAAAAACTGACGGAATAGTTGTCAGTGTAGTTAAGTTCCCCAGCAAGCGTCCCCCGTATCGAGTCGTTCAAGCTGCCCTCAGCAACAACAATCCCGCAAATGAGCAATACGAGAATAGCAGAGGAAAAGCGCATGAGTTTAGATAGCCGGAACTCGCCTTATTAAACTTTGCTAGCTCGAAACGGCAAAAAACCCGTAAATCGAGCTGGAACGACAAACCCGGTCCAAATTACCACTACTGCAACTAGCAAAGCTTAAAAAGGCAGGAAAAGCAAATCGAACTTTGTGTTCAAGCTTTTGACCAATTGGCCAAGGGGCCCTTCAAAGAAAGGCGCTGTTGGCATTGGAACACTGATTATCTTCATTGCCATGGTGCTAGTGGCTGCAATAGCAGCAGCAGTTCTGATAAGCACCTCCGGAATCCTGCAGCAGAGGGCGATGGCAACAGGCAAGGAGTCGATAGCCCAGGTTTCATCCAATCTCGTAGTAGTTTCGATAACCGGCTATACGGATTCCAATCTGACGGATATAGACAACATGAGCATCACTATAACTGCGGCATCTGGAGCTGGGAGAATTGACGTTCGCTACCTAATACTCCGCGTTACCAACTCCGAGAACGAGACTTACCTGAGCTATTCCTCCGGGAACCTCACAAATGGCACTTTCACCGCAACAGCACTAAGGGACCCCAGCAATCTTTTTACGGTCACAAGCCCAGTAATCGATTCCTCCTCCCTCATACGCCTATGGTTCCTCACGAGTTCGCAGTCCCCGCCACTATACTTCCCATCCAGGATGAAGCTGCACCTTGAGCTCATACCAGAGCGCGGGGCCACGATAACCATTGATTCTTTCATGCCTGCGGCATACTCCTCTTCAGTAGTTAATGTTTACCCCTAGAAGCTCGTTTTGTAGAAGCAAGAACCCGAAGTCCGCCCCATGGACCAAAACCACGAGGGAAAGCAACATCTTTTAAATATCGAGTCAATCTAATAGTGGTTTCTATGGGTATCCTTCAGGAGTTTAGAATCCCCCGGGATGAGCTTGACAAGAAGCTCGGAGGCGGCCTCCCAAGCGGCTCGCTGGTGTTCATAGACGGCGAGCATGGCAGTGGCAAGAGCGTCCTCCTGCAGAGAATTGCATTCGGCCTACTCCAAAATGGCCATAGCGTAACATACCTGTCCACGCAGCTCACGACAAGGGATTTCATAAGCCAGATGTACTCGCTAAACTTCCCGATACTCCCGTCCTTGGCTTCCAACAAGCTCCTGTTCATCTCAGTCTATCCGCTAATATCGGAGACGAAACAGGGAGATTTCTTTTTTACCAAGCTCATGGAGACCAAAGACCTATACAACAACGAGATTCTGATACTCGATACACTGTCATCAATAATAAAATACAACAAGGACAACCAAAAAGTTACGGACCTTATCGGGTTTTTCAAACGCATAACAGGGACAGGGAAGACGATTGCCTTGGCAGTCAACAACAGCGATTTGTCTGAAGATACCCTCAGTGTCCTCCGTTCAAGCGCCCACATATACATATCAACAAAACAGAAGACTGTCGGCGACAAGATAAAGCAATCAATCGTGGTTAACAAGTACCTGAGCGCCCAGGAACCTTACACAACAATCACAAACTTCCGCATAGTCCCAAAGATTGGCTTCATAATAGAGATATCATCCGTTGCTTGAGCGGGGCAGACGGCATGCCCCCAATCCTGCTTTTGTGCACAAATAAAACTAAAAAGGCAGAAAATTGTCAAAAAACATCTAAATATCTTATATCCAACACAAATGCACTTGGTTTCCCAGAAATTACCAATTAATCCCACATAAATCGTCCACAGTTATTTTTCTCCTCGAAAAAACTATGGTTGGGCCCAG
>JBDRJJ010000113.1:0-5612 GCA_043815135.1 Microcaldota archaeon
CTTAAGTATGACTCAGCGCATGGAGTGATGAATGAGTCGATTAAGGCTGAAGGAGATACGATATTGGTTGGGGGGAAACAAGTCAAAGTTCTTGCGCAGAGGGACCCGGCCCTCCTCCCGTGGAAGGACATGGGAGTTGAGGTTGTTATAGAATCAACGGGTCTGTTCACGGACAGGGCAGGCGCCTCAAAGCATTTGACAGCAGGAGCGAAGAAAGTGCTCATATCCGCCCCCGCAAAGGAGCCTGACGCAACAATTGTGCTCGGGGTGAATGACAATGTGTACGACCCGGAAAAGCACAATATTGTCTCTAATGCTTCCTGCACGACTAACTGCCTAGCGCCAATGGCCAAGGTGCTGAACGACACGTTCGGGATTGAGAAGGGATACATGAACACGATTCACGCATACACGAACGACCAGAGGATTCTCGACCTGCCCCACAAGGACCTGAGGAGGGCGAGGTCTGCCGCGCTCTCGATAATCCCGACAACCACCGGGGCTGCGAAGGCAATCGGCGAAGTGATGCCTGAGCTCAGGGGGAAGCTGGATGGGCTTTCAACAAGAGTGCCTGTTCCTGATGGCTCGATGACGGACCTCACATGCCTCCTGAAGAAGGAGACCACGAAGGATGAGATAAACGAAGCTTTCAAGAAGGCTGCGAACGGACCCCTCAAGGGGATACTCCAATACCAGGAGGACCCGGTAGTCTCGAGCGACATCGTGGGCAACCCATACTCGTCGATTTTCGACCCAGCGCTCACTTATGTCATCGGCGGAAAGAACAACATGGTGAAGACAGTCGCCTGGTACGACAACGAGTGGGGCTATTCGAACAGGTCTGTCGAGCTCGCGATGATTCTCGGGAAGAAATAGGGCTAGAATCTTATGGCCAGCCGCTCGAGAACAAGCTCCTCTAGAGGGTAGAGCCCGAGCTCTTTTTCTTTTATTTTGAAGAGCCTAGCTATTTTTTTCTTCTTTTCAGTTGTGAGCTTGAGGAGAGAAGAGTCTTCTTCCCCAAATCCTTTCAAGAGTGAACCCGGAATTTGCAGGTTGGAGAACAGGAGTATTTGGGACGGACTTTTAACCCCGACCCTCTCGATTGCTTCATCAATCTTTTCAGTTCCTGCAGCCCGGAGGAGAAGCTCTGTTTCGAATGAGCGGGCCACGTTTGTTTTTGACTGGAATGAACGACTTGCGAGCTCGAATGTATATGCTAGATGGCGGGGCGAGACTATTGAATCTGGGTCGAAGGCCTGGAGGATTAGCGAGTGCTTTTTTGAGAGCGTTACGAGCTTTTCGAAGAGTTCTTTCGTGCTCTTTTCCTTTGTTCTAACGCCGAGGACTGTCACCATAAACTTATTAATCATTATGAGTGTATTAATAACGCTTTCTAGGTTATCTAGGATTATTAGGAGGTATGTTACATGAGGCAGTATCATGGAAGCTCAAGGAAAAAAACAAGCGGGAGCGGCGGAAAAGTCAGGAAGACGAACATCACAAAGCTCCACGAGATCGGCGGCCCTTTCACTGCAACCAAAGTGGGTGAGAAGGACATACGCGTCCAGAAGAGGGGCAGGGGCGGGAACGTGAAGCTCAAGCTCAAGAAGGCAGGGCATGTGAATGTCCTCACTGAAGAGGGCATGCGAAAAGTGAAAATCAGGACTGTGACCGAGACCCCTGACAACAGGCACCATGCAAGGCAGAATATCATAACTAAGGGCGCCATTATCGACACCGAAATAGGCAAGGTCAGGGTTACCAATAGGGTCGGCCAGGACGGAGTAGTTAACGGGGTTCCGATATAGGAACCGCTTTATCCCACTAAACCGAGTTTATACTATCGGAGGTGTTGGCGTGGATTTCCTGACGCTGGATGACATAGAGGTTAGTGGAAAGACCGTTATTGTGAGGGTCGATATCAACTGCCCCGTCGACGAAAAAACTCATAAGATTTCTGCTGCTGAGAGGATTGAGGGGCACGCAAAAACTATAAAGGAGCTCGCAAGCAAAGGCGCGAAGGTAGTGGTCCTCGCCCACCAGGGGAGGAAAGGGGAATCGGACTTCATTAAGCTTTACCAGCACGCGGGGATGCTCAGCGAGTATGTGGGGAAGAAAGTCGTGTACGTGCCCGACCTTTTCGGGGAAGTCGCGAAAGCCGCAATCAAGAAGATGAAAAACGGCGAGATAATACTGCTTGAGAACACGCGCTTTTTCGAAGGCGAAACCGAGGAGAAACCCCCTGGAGAGCACGCTAAAGGCCTGCTTGTTGCCAACCTTGCGCCGCTTGCCGATTACTTTGTCTTGGACGCTTTTTCTGCAGCACACCGCTCGCACGCTTCGGTCGTGGGCTTCACCAAGGTCCTTCCTTCAATAGCGGGAAGGGTGATGGAGCAGGAAGTAACTTCGATTGCGAAAGCAATGGAGAACCCGAAGAGGCCGTGCGTGATGGTGATTGGCGGGGCCAAGCCAGACGACTCGATGAAAATCATGGGGAACCTGTTCGAGAAAGGGGTTATAGACAAAGCCCTCCTCGGCGGCGTCATCGCAAACGTGATGCTCATTGCCGCTGGAAAGAACATAGGGTTTGATGAAGAGTTCATGAAACAGAAGGGATACATGGAGTTAATTCCGAAGGCGAAGGAATTCCTAGCTAAATATTATGGAAAGATTGAGCTTCCGGTCGATGTCGCGGAGGATGAGAACGGCGAGAGGGTTGAGGTGGACACATCAAATCTTCCGTCCAAATACCCGATAAAGGACATTGGAAAGAAGACTGTGAGGAAGTACTCGGGCATCATTTCCGAAGCCGGGACCGTCATAATCAACGGGCCGATGGGGGTAACGGAGCACAAGGGGTTCGACGAGGGGACAAGGAAGATGTTGTATACTATTGCCGGCTCAAATGCCTTTTCCCTCGGGGGAGGCGGGCACACAATCGCCTCGATAGACGAATTCGGGATGAAAAGGGAGATTTTCGGCTACATCAGCCTCGCTGGAAAGGCGTTCATGGAGTCGCTTGTTGGGAAAAAGCTCATTGGAGTCGAGATGCTCAAGGAATCCGCAAGGAAGCAGAGGGAGAAGAGATAACACTATGCTCTCGAGAGCTTGAGCTTCCCGTCCGAGAAATCGAACCTGAAGGACTTCTGGCTCGTGCCTGATTGGAGGAACACGTGGTCCTGCTCAAACAGGATTACTGCATCGAAAGCCATCTTTATTGATGTCTCTGCCCTCGGGTCCCGCTCTCCAGAAACGAGATAGACCAGAAGTGCCATTTTTTTCTCGTAAGCTGAAGCAGAAAGGAACCTCAGGAACTGGAGGGTCTTTGTGAGGTCGTTATAAACGAGAAGGCTGTTCAGCGAGTCTATAACGAGCAGGCCGCACTTGTTGTTCGATAATATGTCCTTTATCGCAAGAGAGAGCTCTGTGAGGTTGCTCGGGTCCTGGATGTAGCGGCAGTCGTCGCATTTCTTCCTTGTGACCCCGGCTTTGTAGGAGATGAGGTCTAGTAAGTGGAGCGTGCCCCTCTTGCCCTTGGCCCCCTGCTCCAGAGGGAAGCCGAAGCTTGAAAAATTCTCCTTAACCTTCTCGTATGGGGTGTCGGTTGATATCCATATCGCGCTGCTTTCTTTTTCCTGCGCCAGGAACCTGTTTGTGCAGTAGTAGATGTATCGTTCAGCCTCGGAGAACAGTTGGCCGGAGACAATAACGCTTTTTCCAGAGAAGTCCGAATTGATATCGAGCTCTAGCGGCTTTGCATCCATAGCTGATAATTGTACTGCTATTAATAAAAGAATTTGCACAGAGCAAAGAGCTGGGTAATGCCTCGAAGTCTTTAAATCTCTTTTCAATGTTAATATGTTACTTGTTCTGGATAATTGCTGAGGTGGTAATGTGCTGAAGTCTTTCGGTGGGGAAAACGTTCAACGGGCTGCATCCAATGATAGGGGAGGTAGTTTTGGCAAAGGCATGATAGATAACGCCGGGCCGAGGATTCTGCTTGATTCCAATAGGTGCGCTATAGGGGCCGGCTTATGCGGCACAAAGGACGCTGTTTTTACTTCTGGGATATACGCTGCGAAGAGGGATGTTGGGGAGAGCACGAAAAGCGCGCTCACCCACGCGCTCGAGATGCTTGAGAAGAAAGGCTTTGGGCCTGACGATGTTGTTAAGGCGAGGGTGTTCTTGAAAGACATGGCCGAGTTTGACAAATTCAACGATGCTTATGCCGATTTTTTCGGAGGCCATAAGCCCGCACGCGAGTGCGTCCAGGTTGCAGGACTGCCGGAAGGAGCGAACGTGCAGATATCACTCATTGCCTCAAGCGAACCGAAAAAGGTCGTTTATTCGAAAGAGGCGCCAGAGCCTGTGGGCCCATACGTTCAAGCGTTCATGGCTGGGAGCCGCCTCTACCTTTCTGGGCAGATTTCAGGCAAGAGCATTGAAACCCAGCCCGAAGCAGTCCTGGAGCAGCTTGGTGCCGTATTGAAGGCTGCTGGCATGGGGCCGGAGGATGTGGTAAAGGCAAACGTATACCTGAAAAGCTTCGAACTCTTCGGCGCGGTGAACGACGCTTTTTCATGTTTCTTCAAGACGAATCCGCCTGCAAGGGAGGCAGTTGAGATGCCCATGCTCCCGAAAGGCGTTGCAGTGGAGGTATCGCTGATAGCTGGAATGGATGCTGGAAAGAACAAGCGAATCATCACCGCCTCCGATGTGCCTCCCCCGGTCGGGCCGTATTCGCACGCTGTTGAGATGGGCGACACGGTGTTTCTCTCAGGGCAAATCTGCAAAGATGGAACAGTCGAGCAGCAGGCATCAGTCGTCCTCGGAAACCTCGGAAAAGTCCTCAAGGCTGCAGGGGCTACCCCGCAAAACGTGGTCGCGGCAACCGTATTCCTCTCGGATTTCGCGCACCTCGAGGTGGCGGAGCGCCAGCTCACGGGATTCTTCGAAGGAACGTTGCCCGTCGTGGAGGTTGTCAACCCGGCCAAGCTGCCGTTTGGTGTCGCAATAGAAGTCTCGTGCATTGCAGTGAAGAGTTAGGGATTAGAGAGTATATTGGGCAAAAACGGATAAGATGGAAACATGAAGCCACTCCACTTGCTCATTGCTCTGGCGCTGGGTTTCGCGCTCGGGGCATTGGCGTTCAGTTTGTTTTCCCAACAGGAAATAAATTGCCCCGCCTGCCTTAACGGAAGAATCGAGACTGTTTTTTCGCCAGATTCGGAAAGCGAAATCATCAGCATCATAAGGAGTGCGAATAAAAGCATCGACGTCGAGATGTACCTCTTTAGTTATGGCGGGCTAGTTGATGAGCTGATAGACGCGAAAACGCGGGGAGTTGCCGTGCGCGTGATTCTTGAGCCCAGGCTTTCGGGGGACAACGCAAATCTCGCTACGATGGAGCGGTTGAGGGATGGGGGAATCCCTGCGAAATGGGCAACGCTGGATTACAAACTGACGCACACCAAGGCTGTGATTATCGACGGCAAAAAAGTGCTTGTGGGAAGCACCAACTGGTCCACCAGTGCCCTCACGAGAAACAGAGAGTATTCGGTGCTGATTGAAGACGAAAACGTAGCTCGCGAGTTCCTTCTTAATTTTGAAGA
>JBDRJJ010000114.1:0-2711 GCA_043815135.1 Microcaldota archaeon
GATTCCCCTTGTTTCCTCGCCCTTTCCGAATTCGTAGGAAAGCGCGTCAATGAAGCTCGTGCCCTCGGGCCGCTTAGTAAATAATACTTTCAGGAACGTAAGGAGAAACCTCAGTGCGTCGTAGCCGAGCGCTGCGAGTATTATGAAGAATGAGATTGCAAAATACACGCCTATAAGTCTTGCAACAGAAGTGAAGAGCGAGAGCACAATTGCAATCACCGCATCAAGCCCGCCTGAATCAGGGCTCTCCGTAAGTCCTTTGCTGTCCATAGTATAAGATTGCAACGGTACTTATAAATACGTTGGCATACTATTTCTTAGTGGGTGTGAATATGGCCGAATGCGAGGTGTGCGGGAGGGAATCCCAGCTTTATACGGTTGAGATAGACCGGGCTCGCCTTCGCGTCTGCTTTGACTGCTCAAAAAGCGGAAAGTTAATCGAAGCTCCTCGTCCGCCAGCCAAGCCCAAAAATCCATACTTCCAGCATGCCCAGTCACGTCCATCAACCGAGTTAGATATTGTTCCTGACTATGGTCTACGCATCAAATCTGCACGCGAGAAAATGCACATCACAAGAGACGTCCTCGCAGAAATGATTAACGAGAAACAGTCCTTCCTAGATCGAGTTGAGTCCGAGCGGACCCTCCCTACAGAAACGCTTGGGAAAAAACTTGAGAGGGCCCTTGGAATAACCTTGTATGAGGAGGTCGGGGTCGGCTCTTCATCCTCCTCAAAAATTGAGAAGAAGGGCCTGACGCTTGGGGACGTGATAAAGGTCAAGAGGAAAGGCGAGAAAAATGAAAAAAAAGAATGATTCCTTCACAGAAGCCCCGGCCCAGCACAACTGCGCGAAGCACGGTCTTTCTTGGAGCGAAGTCCTTAAGGCTTATCGCAAGTTCCCCGTTTCAACTGGGAACCTCCCCCCGTGGGGGGGAATTCTCAGGCCGTACAGGAAGCTGGACGCCAAAGGCGGCTTGCGGGGGGCATTGAAGCCTGCATCCACCCAGAGAAAACTCACAGGAAAGACCAGGCGAGGGGCTTAGATGGGAGTTGATTTTTCCGGAGTTATCGCGTCGAGTCCAATCTCTCTCGAGACTCTTGCTGGGAAAAAGGTTGCAATCGATGCCTACAACGCGATTTATCAATTTCTCTCAATCATCAGGCAGAGGGACGGCACCCCGCTGATGGATTACAATGGAAAAGTGACAAGCCACATCTCAGGTCTTTTTTATAGGACAGCCAGGCTTCTTGAGCTGGGGATTCGCCCTGTTTATGTTTTCGACGGCCCTCCGCCTGCCCTTAAGCGCAGGACACTAATGGAACGTTTTGCAATAAAGGAGGAAGCTCGAAAAGAATGGAAACAAGCCCTTGAGAAAGGCGACATCGAAACTGCCCGCTCGAAAGCCCAGGCAACGTCAAGACTCACTCGGGAAATGGTGGAAGAATCCAAGCAGCTTCTCTTCATGATGGGGGTGCCATCCATCCAGGCCCCAGGCGAAGGCGAAGCCCAAGCCGCGTCATTGGTTTTGAACGGGCAGGCGTATGCTTCTGCCTCCCAGGACTACGACTCGCTTCTCTTCGGGACCCCCCTTCTCATCAAGAACTTCACGATGAGCGGGAGGAGGAAGCTCCCCAAAAAAGACATCTACGTTGAAGTGGAGCCGGAGCTTATCGACCTCGACAAAAATCTCGCGGCACTGAAACTCACCCGCGAGAAGCTGGTTTGGATGGGCATCCTCGTCGGAACCGACTTCAACGAGGGGGTGAAGGGAATCGGGCCTAAGAAAGCCTACAAACTAGTGGGCGAGTGCTCGAGCCTTGAGGAAGTAATCTCCAAATCCAACTCGGAATTCGAGGTGGACCCCAAGGAACTCGAAAGCCTCTTCTTGAACCCCAATGTCCAAGACTTCGAAATTCCCACTCTCGCACCAGACCCGAAAGCACTTGGGGAGTTCCTCACTTCACGGGCGTTCTCCCCTGAGAGAGTGAAGAACACAATCTCCGCAATCTCGAAGTCCTATAGCGACAAGGGCGTGCAGTCGAGGCTAGACTCTTTCGAGTAATAGGACTAATCCGTTAACCAAACGTAATCAGACTTTTTATAAACTTTATCTACAGAACCTATCTAATACCCGGGGATTAAATGGCACAAGGAAAACAACTAGGCGCGCTCTTCGTCATCGCAGCGACCTGCATGCTATTCTACGCAATACTCTTTTCAGATGCCAGCGGCATCATAAAGTTCGTCATAATAGCCGTCCTCATGGCCGGATGCGGAATCTCGCTCTCCTCGCTCTTGAAAATAGAAGGCCAGTTCGGACTTCTTTTGCTAAGGACCAAAAAAGGTCTGCGCTACATAGACAACATCGCCAATGCCGCCCCGAGGCTCTGGAACGCGTGCGCGGATTTCGGGACCGTCCTTGGGTTCGGCCTCTCCTCTGCGCTCATTTTCAGGAACTACGGAAAAGGTAAATTTCCCTGGTTCACATTTGGGTTCTCCATGGTTGCGCTTTTGCTTGTTTCCGAGTTCATGACTGGGAAAGTCTTCCAGATGATTGTGCTTCTCATAAATATACCGATGGACGTGAGCTCCCTTTCGACCCAGATGGCGGGCGTAGCCACTTACTTGCCGTGGGTCGTTTTAATTGCTATGTTTGCCTTTGGCCTTTGCGGGGTTACTGCTGTTGGACTAATAATCAACACATACTCA
>JBDRJJ010000115.1:0-5648 GCA_043815135.1 Microcaldota archaeon
ATGTCCCTGTGGCTGTCCAGAAGCTTCCTCAAGGTTTCAGGGTTCTCGGGGCCCCTTCCGGCTTTCTCCCGCTCGACTATCCCCATACAGAGAAGGAGAATGTTGTTCATCCCTTCCAGTGTCTTCTTGTGGTCTTCGCTAACTTTCTTCACAAATACTCTATGTAAGCAGTAGTATATAATCCTATCTCGGGAATCAGCAAAGCCCCATACTACTGAAAAATTGGCTCGAGAAGACAGTGAGCAAAATCCCGAAAACAAACCCGCATAGCATCGCCACCGAGAACTCGGTCAAGCTCCTCTTCCCAGCCTTGATAAGTCTGCTGGCAGCGAAGGTCGTGATTGAAACTACCAACATAGCAACTGCAACAACAGGCACGATGCCCTTAACTGCCCCGCAGACAGTTCCAAGGGCGCACGCCATGCCAGACCCAACAGGGCAGCTGCGCGCCATCTCGGGCCAAACAAGGAGCAAATACGCCATAACAAGAACATAAACGACTAAAGCCAGGATGAAATAAACAGTCACCCGTTTAATGGAAAACTGGAACCAGGGAGCCTTCGCGGTTTCTCCGAATTCTTTCGATGTATCCCCCACGGTTTTTTTCGCCATAAATAGGGCTTATCAACGTCCATATAAAAAACATGTGGGCCCACTGAGATTTGAACTCAGGACCTCCCGGTTTCAGAACCTAAAATTGGTTTATCAGCCGAGCGCTCCAACCAGGCTAAGCTATGGGCCCACAGCCATTTTTTTCCACATCGAATATTTATATAAGTGCGCCTCAAAGACAAATGGCTATTCACAGTGGCACGCCGCGGCGCTTTTGCCTTCGAGGGCGAAAGCGGTCTGCCCCGAGGCAGACCGACCGCATCGATGCGCCAGCCGCGAGTTCGCGGTGCAGCTGTAGGATGTGCCCATGGGGTGTTTAACATGGCAGTTCTCACTATTGCGGGCTCTTCCCCGGATGGCGGGGCGGGGGCCCAGATGGACCTGAAGGTTTTTGATGCAATTGGCGTCACTGGGGCGAGCGTAATAACTGCAATCACCTCGCAGAACACGAGGGAGACAAAGGGGTTCTGGTGGGTCCCGCCAGAGGTTGTTTCTTCCCAGCTATCAAGTGTTTTCTCAGATATGGGTATAACGGCAGTGAAAATCGGGATGGTCGGGAACGAGAAGATAGCGAAGACGGTTTACGAATACATGAAAACAAAGAAAGTGCCGATAGTCCTCGACCCGGTGATGAGCGCGCAGTCCGACGGCGGCTCGCTTTTCGAGAAAGGCGCGCTGCCATACCTGAAAAAACTCGTGTCGATTTCCGAGATTGTTGTCCCTAATGCCGAGGAGTGCGAGGCCCTGACAGGGATTAGGGTGAAAAGCGCTTCGGATGCCGAGGAAGCAGCGGATAAACTTCTCCTTATGGGGGCCAAGGCAGTTCTAGTTACGGGAATCAAGACGGGCGTCATCTCGGACATTTTCAAGTCTGACTTCAAGTTCGCATACACGAAGCAGATGAAGCTTGGCGGGACTAAAGGGGGAGGCTGCGCTCTTTCATCTGCAATTGCTGCCCTGATTTCCCTCGGGATAACCGTTCCATCGGCAGTGGAATACGCGGAAGGCTTCATCGATGCCGCCATCTCGCACAAGAAGAAGATTGGGCGGGGCATCGATTCGCTCGACCCGCTTTCTACTCTTAGGAAAGATGCGGAACGATATGCAGTTCTTTGCAACATGAAAGCGGCCCTTACGATGCTCGAATCCCACAACGAGTTCGCGCCCTTCATACCGCAGTCTGGAACAAATGTTGCATACGCCATAATGGGGGCGAAGACAACCCATGATGTAGCAGCAGTGGTCGGAAGGGTCAGGGACGCAATAGGGATTCCGAAGTCCCTCGGGGTCGTCGAGTTCGGCGCCTCGAGCCACGTTGCCTCAGCAGTCCTCTCTGCGATGGAAATCGAGCATGAGAAGCGAGCGGCACTGAATGTATCATCAAACCCGAAGCTCGAGGGAGCGTGCAAGAAGGCAGGCTTCAGTGTTGGCAGCATAAAGAGGAAAGGGCCAAGGTGGGAGGACGGGGTTATATTTTCCAAAACAAGCAAGGGTAAGGTGCCGGATGTAGTTTTCGACCCAGGGGGCCACGGCAGGGAGCCGGTTGCATTTATTTTCGGGACAGATGCGATAAGCGCAGTTACAAACTCCCTAAAAATAATTGCAACTTCCTACAGGTCCACCCGCTAGCATCTCCGGCTCACGGGGACTTCTTTCTTTTCTCGCTAGAGAGAATCCCCTTAATCTCCTCGAGTTCACTTGAAAGCCTTTTGACTTCAGCCCTCAGCTCCCCGAGCTCTCCTTCCCCCTTCTCCTTGAGCGCCCCAACATTCACCTGGACCTTCGCGGTTTCTTTTCCTTTTGCGACATCCGCCATGCGGGAAAGCTCCTTCACGAGCTTCTCGGCATACCCGAGGGAAAGCCCCTCAAGCTCAAGCTCCGATTCGCCCGGTTTTGCTCCCGCAGTTTCCACGCGGACAGTCGATATCCCAAGGAGCCGCTCAATGAAGCTCCTGTCCATGTTGATGTTCTGCACCTGTTCGTATTTCACCATGTAGTGCTTCTTGTTGAAAACGCCCCTGGACAGCATGAACTGCGTCTCCCTTAGCTCATGGGTCGTGGTAAGCCACCTGAGGATGCCCCAGGCAAAACCCGGGAGTATCGCGAGGCCCCACACAGCAAAAAGGGCGAGCCTCGAAACTTCGGGGTTTCCAGAAATCAGTCCTTTCCACATATAAAGGCTTCCACTATCAAGGAAAATCAGCAAAAAAACCATGAGACTGAACGCTATTGCAAGATAAACGGGCCTTCTCTCCCAGAAGACCACTGCCCGCAGGCTGGGACGCTCGACCATAAAATCACTACGAGCCAAGAATATTTATTACTACTCACAGGGTCTTTGCAAGCTTCGCCAAAAGCGCCTTCCCGTTCTTTAGGGCTTCCCTCCCCTCTCTCGTAATCTCGTAATACTTCCTCCTCTCCTCGTATTTCGATGTGATGAGCCCCTCGCTTTCGAGCTTGTAGAACACGATGTAGCTCATTATAAGCCCGGGCTTCCAACCGAACCTCTCCTCAATCTGGGTGTTAAGGGCATAGGCGTACGTCCTCTTCCTTTTCAGCGTTGAGAGTATGTAGAGCCAGAGGTTTTCGGTGGTGAGGCTCCTTTTCAGCCTGGCAATCGGGCGCACGTTCTCTGCCATGCAACCATTCGGGCAGATAAGGTTTAAATATTTAATTCTCATAAACTATTTAATACAAATTAAATAGGGTGGGTACAATGGGTAAGATTAAGCTTGGCATAATCGGGATAGGAAACTGCTGCTCCTCTTTCATCCAGGGGCTCGAATACTACAAGAAAATAGACGGCAACTCCCCGCCAACCCCGGGGCTCATGCACAATGTAATAGGAGGCTACAAACTATCGGATATAGAGGTGGTCGCAGCCTTCGACGTTGACAAGAGAAAAATCGGGAAGGACGTGGGCGAGGCAATTTTCTCCCCCCCGAACTGCACGATAAAGTTCTCCGAAGTTCCTGCTCTCGGGGTGAAGGTGAAGAAGGGCCCGGTCCTCGACGGTGTTGCGGAGACGACAAAGGACAAGTTCCTCGTGGACCCGTCCCAGAAGCCCTGCAACGTGCGAAAGGAGCTCGAGGACTCCGGAGCCGAGATAGTCGTGAACTACCTCCCAGTGGGCTCGGAGCAGGCAGTCCGCTTCTATGCCCAGGAGGTTCTTGACGCTGGCTGTGCCTTCGTTAACGCGATGCCGGTCTTCATCACTTCCGACAATTCATGGGCAGAGAAATTCGAGAAAAAAGGCCTTCCGATTCTCGGCGATGACGTCAAGAGCGTGGTCGGTGCGACAATCGTCCACAGGCAGCTCGCGAGGCTTTTCTTGGAGAGGGGGGTCCGCCTGAAGCAGACGTACCAGCTGAACGTCGGTGGGAACACGGATTTCAAGAACATGCTCGAGCGCTCAAGGCTCATCTCCAAGAAGATAAGCAAGACCCAGGCTGTGCAGAGCATCCTGAAAACCCCTCTCGACCCGGAAAAGGTTACAATAGGCCCGAGCGACTACGTGCCGTGGCTCAATGACAACAAGATTGCGTTCATCAGGCTGGAGGGAGAGAGTTTCGGGGGAACCCCCTTGACAGTCGACCTCCGGCTCGATGTCATCGACTCGCCGAACTCAGCAGGAATCATAGTTGACGCAGTCCGCCTCTGCAAGCTCGCCCTTGACCGGAAGGTCGGGGGCAGGATGATAAGCGGTTCGTCTTACCTCATGAAGTCCCCCCCGATACAGTATCCAGATGACGTTGCCAGGAGAATGGTCGAAGAATTTATAACCGGCGAGCGGCAAAGGTGATTGTCGAGTCAGCAGTTCTTTGGTTGGTGATGTTATGGAAAGCTGGATGGTTTACGGCATTCTTACGGCGGTTTTTCTCGGCGTCTCTTCGATTCTCCTGAAGGTTGCGGGAGGCCCGAGCAATTACAACCTCCCCCCGCACGCAGTCGCATTGTTCGTTCTCCTCGGGGCAGCAATTGTCTTCGTCCCTTACTTCCTCGTTGACAACAAGTTCCAGGTTTCAATCAACTACCCGCAGGCTGCGATAGTGACAGCAGTGATAAGCGGAATCCTGTGGGCCCTCGCATCGGTTTTCCTTTACAAGGGCTTCAGCGAGGGGGCGGATGCCTCAAAAATAGTCCCCCTGATGAACACGAGCGCGCTAGTCGCAGTCATAATCGGCGTTCTGTTGCTCCACGAGATGCCGAATCCCAGTGAGACATGGAAAATGGCGGTTGGCGCCTGCATGATTGTTCTCGGAGCGTCGCTATTAGGGTGAGCTAGATGATAAAGGGAAATTTTTCAGGCTTTGCGGAGAGAATCGGGATACAGCTAGGTCTCTTCTTCTCAAAAATCCCGCTCACCCCGAACCAATGGACAGTGCTATCAATAGTGCCGGCAATTTTCGGCTTCTATTCCCTCGCCTACATGCACAGGATGGACTATGCGATTGTCTTGTTTGCAGTCTCTGCGCTGATTGACGGGATTGACGGCGGAGTCGCGAGAGTCACGGGAGCTGTCTCGAGCCTCGGGGCATATCTCGACGGGATGATAGACAGGGTTGTCGAGGGACTGCTCTTGTTCGGCCTCATGTTCTACGGGATTCCGGATTACATTGCTCCGGGCTATGCCTGGATTGCGCTTCTCTTGTTTGCTGGAACCGGAATAACGAGCTACGCCAGGGCATATGCGCACCACAGGAATGTTGTGACAGACCCATTGAAGCTAAGGCGGATGGGCGGCATCCTTGAGAGGCCCGAAAGGCTCATCCTCGTCTTCATCGGGATGGTCGGGAGCTTCTGGAATCCGCTCTATCTCTCGCAGGCAATCGCTCTCGGGTCAGTTCTCGCTGTCCTAACCGTCTTTCAGAGAATGTGGTTTGTGGTGAAAAACGCAGAATAATAATCGTTTGGTCTTGACCGAACAAAATCGCAATCCATTTAAATCCTCGGAGAAGCATCTATTCGGTGATTGGCTATGCGGGCTCTAAAGTTGCTTTTCTTGATGTCGTTTCTAATGGTCCTCCCAATGCTCT
>JBDRJJ010000116.1:0-4784 GCA_043815135.1 Microcaldota archaeon
ACCGAAAGATTCGAATCAGAGCGCAAGATCGCAGAAGCTGAGCGCCATTACAGAACACTATTCTCCCAGTCTTCAGAAGGGCTAGTGATTGCAGACCCGAAAACTATGGAGTTTCTGGAATTCAATGATGCGGCCCACAGACAACTTGGCTATACGCGGGAAGAGTTCGCAAAATTGGGGATTCCTGACATCGCCACTGCGAAAAACAAGCATAGTATAAGGTTTGACATCAAGCGCCTCGTTTCAAAGGGTTCCTTGGAATTCGAGACCGAGCATAAAAAAAAGGGCGGAGAAAGAGCCAACGTCATAGTCCGGGCGAGGATAATCGAAAGAGAGGGCAAGCCTCTTCTATTGCTTTCCTTTTCAGACATAACCGGATTAAGGCAAACCGAGCAGAATCTCCGAACTGAGAGGGACCTAGCAAAACAGTACCTATCCGTGGCAGAAGTAATCCTACTTGCTCTCGACAGGAGCGGTAACGTCACCATGATAAACAAGAAAGGTTGCAAGGTGCTAGGCTACTCGGAAAAAGAAATCATCGGTAAAAATTGGTTTGACAACTTCCTTTCTCCAAGCACGAAAAGGGAAGTGAAAGGCGTTTTCAAAAAGCTGATTGCAGGAAAACTTTCGAACGTCGAGTATTTTGAGAACTCGATCGTCATAAAATCAGGGGGGGTGCGCATAATCTCTTGGCACAACGCCATCCTCAGGGACGCCAAGGGCAGAATTACCGGCACCCTGTCCTCTGGCCAGGAAAAAACAAAAATACTGGCTCAATAAATAAGTCCACCGTTAACTGCGTTGCGGAAGAGAAAGTTGTAATAAATCTTTAATCCAAACAATAGTGGTTTCCATGTGCTACGCGATACCTGCAAAGGTTCTCGAGACCACTGGGGATGTCGCTACAGTGGATTATGGGGGAGTGAAAAAGAAAGCTAACATCTCCCTAGTGGAAAAGCTGAATGTTGGGGATTACATACTCATCCATGCGGGCTTCGCGATAGAGAAATTGGACCCCGGGGCAGCGGAGTATTCATTAAAAATATTCAGAAATTTTACCAAAGAGGCTGAGAAGAGATGATAGCTGGCAAGGACAGAATTCTTGTGAAAGAGCATGTGAAAGGGATAGCTGGGCTTGCGAAAGATATTGGGAAGAAGATAACTATAATGGAAGTATGCGGGGGGCACACAAGCACAATCATGCAGTACGGAATCCGCGAAATTCTGCCGAAAAACATCCGCTTGATATCTGGTCCGGGCTGCCCGGTGTGCGTGAGCGCGCAGAGGGACATAGACAACATTATTGCGCTTGCGGACAACGGAACCCCAGTAGCGACCTATGGGGACATGCTGAAAGTCCCTGGCAGCAGACACAGCCTTGATGATGCTCGCGCCAAAGGGGGGAACATTTTTGAGGTCTACTCAGCTGAAGAGGTCCTGGGGTTACAAGAGAAATACTCGGAAATAGTCTTTTTTGGAGTTGGATTTGAGACAACTGCACCGATGAGCGCATTTCTCCTTGGGAGCGGGGTGCCAGTCTATTCAGTCCACAAGCTCGTTCCCCCAGCATTGAAAGCAATCCTTTCAGGCGAAGTGGGAATCGACGGCTTCATAGACCCCGGCCACGTTTCCGCAATAATCGGAATCGAGCCCTACAAAGATGTAGCGGTTCCGCAGGTAATCTCCGGCTTTACCCCGGAAAGGATTCTCCGAAGCATTCGTTTGCTTCTCGAGCTCATTAAACACAACAAGCCAATTGCGGTTAACGGCTACCCTGAGGTAGTCAGGGAAGAGGGGAACATCAAGGCGCAGGCACTCCTAAGAAAGCATTTCGTGGTTTCGGATAGCGAGTGGAGGGGGATAGGGGCAATCAATGATTCTGGGTTGGAAGTCAGGGACCAAAGTCTTAACGCAAAGGAAATCTATGCGGACGTTCTAAGAACTGTTCCCGCCCCAAAGAAAACTGCATGCAGGTGCGGGGAAGTCCTCCGTGGTGTGATAGAGCCAAGCGACTGCCCGCTTTACAAGAAGAGGTGCTCCCCGGAAAACGCCCAGGGCCCATGCATGGTTTCTTCCGAAGGCACGTGTGCAATAGCTTACAGGCACGGTGGATAGGATGAAGACTGATTTCATTACATTGGCGCACGGTTCAGGCGGTCAAGAGATGACTGAGCTAATACGGAGATTCTCATTTTTCAAAGGGAAGTGGAAGAACTGTGATAACGATTCAGCTACTCTCTCAATCGGAGGGGGGAAGCACCTCGCTTTCACGACTGACTCGTTTACAGTGGACCCGATATTCTTCCCAGGCGGGGACATCGGCCACCTCTCCTTCTCAGGTACGGTAAACGACCTCGCAGTAATGGGCGCGACCCCGCTCGGGCTCTCCCTCGGCTTCGTAATGGAGGAGGGGTTTCCCATGGGCGACCTGGGAAGGATTACAAACTCAATTGCCCGGCTCTCAAAATCAACCTGCATCCCGGTCGTTACAGGAGACACGAAAGTTATGGGCAAGGGGAAGATGGACAAGATTGTGATAAACACTTCCGGGGTTGGGTTGGTTTTGGAAAAGGAACTCCTTAAGAAAAAAATCGCCCCAGGGGACAGGGTCATCCTTTCAGGCGGCCTGGGCGAGCACGCAGTTGCATTGCTCTCCAAGAGATTCAATTACGAAACGAGCATAACCACCGACTCGAAGCCCTTGATTGAGGAAATGAAAGCCATCCGGAGCCTCATCAAAGTCGCAAAAGACCCGACGAGAGGGGGGTTGGCCTCAATTCTGAACGAGATGTGCGAGCGAGGCAAAGTTGGAATGGTTCTTGATGAGGATTCTATACCAGCAAAGCCCGAGGTCGTAAAAGTTGCAGAGATGCTCGGGCTCAACCTCTATGAGCTCGCCTGCGAGGGAAGGCTCGCCTGCGTGTGCTCTCCTGAAAACTCAAATGAAGTCGAGAAAAAGCTAAAACGATTCAACAAGGACGCGTCAATAATCGGCGGAGTGGTTAAGGGGAAAGGGGTCATCATACAAACAATTCTTGGGAAGCGGGTCCTCCCGGTTCCGACTGGCCGGATTGTCCCAAGAATCTGCTGATTTTCCCTACAGTTCGCCACTATAGGTTTTTCAGAAGCATGTTCGCTAGATATGCCTGCCCATAGCATATCCCACCGTCTCCTGCTGGAATATCCCTGTTTACAAGAACCCCGTTTTCCAACATATGGCCTGAAATCATCCGGTTGTAGGCAACCCCGCCTGAGAAAACAATGGGCTTCCTCATGTTTTTAGCAATTCCCAAAAGCCCCCTTGCAAGATACATCTGAACTGTCGCGGCAAGTCTTTTTTTGTCCTTGTCAAGGTTCTCGTAAAGATACTCGAACAGGTGCGTAGTATCAAGGATTTTTCCATCTTCTTCCAAGATGTACGCGGGTTCCAACTCATACGGGGTTGTCGCTTTCGCTTCCAGGAGCATGGCGGGCCTTCCGTCATATGTTCTCTTCTCGCAGAAGCCAAGGAGCGCCGCTGCAGCATCAAGGACCCTGCCCGAGCTCGTAGTTTTAGGAACGTTGAATCCCTCTGAAAGGGCCTTCAAGTAAAGGCCGGCTTCCCCCCGTGGGAACAGCCCAAGCTTGAAGAGTTCATTTTCCCCAAGAAACCTGCCCAATATCCCAAAAAGCATTTTTTTTGGGTAGATTGTTGCCAAATCCCCGCACAATTGGGGCTGTTCCTCAAGATGGCCGACTCTCTCGAAACGAATGCCACCCCTGACGCTGAATACTTCCCCGCCCCAAGCCCGCTCGTCTTCCCCGAACCCAAGCCCATCCATGGCAATGCCCGCGTAGTCCATAAGGCCGTGCTCAGCAGCAACGCTTGCAACATGCGCCTTGTGGTGCTGGACAGGCACGAGAGTTGCTTTGTGTTTTTTTACAAGCTCTTTTGCAAGCATTGCGGAATAATAACCTGGGTGGGTGTCGCAGGCGATTATTTTCGGCTTCAGCCTCGTGAGTCTAACGAACTTTTTAACAGTTTCCCGAAGGAACCCCGCGGTCTCGGCTTTTGAAGTGTCCCCAACATACTGGGAAAGGAAGCAGTTCCTCCTCTTTGTCGCGCACATGGTGTTGTTGAGTTCAGCTCCAACCGCTATCGTATCAACTGCGTCTATTGGAAGGGGAACTGGAGTTGGCGCATATCCTCTCGACCTTCGCAAGAAGAGCTCTTTCCCCCCAATCACCTTCACTACGGAGTCATCGCAGCGATTTATGATTTTCCTCTCGTGTGTCAGGGAGTTTTCCCCTATCCCCTCGTTCAGCATGACCGGCTCTCCTGGAAAATTGCAGGAGGTCATCACAAGCGGCTCATCAATAAAGTCAAACATCAAGTAATGGAGGGCAGTGTAAGGGAGCATAATACCTAGGGAGTCCAGCTCAGAAACCTCCAAAAAGTCTTCTGCATTCCTCTTTCGCAGCACAACTACCGGTCTTTGCGGGCTTTCCAGCAGTTTGGCTTCCTTAGTTGGAACATGGACAATTTCCCTTGCTTTCCCGCAGTCTTTCACCATTAATGCGAATGGCTTGTGCTGCCTCCCAAGGCTCGCCCTAACCATATTGACTGCTTCCGGCTTTGCAATTGAGCATATGTGGAACCCGCCGACTCCCTTCACAGAGACCGGCTCCCCCAGTTTCAGGAGTTCAACTGCCCTGTCAATAGTCTCTCTGTCAGAACGAGTTCTGACGCTCTTCCCCTTCAGCTTAAGCCTCAATTTCGGTCCACACTGCTTGCAGGCTATTGT
>JBDRJJ010000117.1:0-2713 GCA_043815135.1 Microcaldota archaeon
GCTATGCCCTGAGCGAGAGGATACATTGTATGGCCGGGAATATTTCGCAGGAATTCCAAGCTTGGGTTGGAGAAAAAGTTGGTTTCGTCGACAATGTCCTGGAAGTCATCCCGCCCAAGATAACTGACGCCGAAAAAACCAGTTTGTGGGGTGAAACAGGACGGGCGGATAATCTCGTTGTAGTTTCCAGCATGACTGCCCACTGGTATCTTGAAAAGCGCGATTTCAAGGGAAAAATTCCGAACATCCGCGATGCAACGCTTGTTGAAAACGCCGCACCGTACCAAATCAGGACGACCCACCTTTCTGACGCAATAAGAATGGCAACAGGGGTGTTGGGGAATCTTCTTGGCTACAACATGATGCACACTGCTGCAAGAGACGAGCAGATAAAGAGCTTCATCCTGTCAATGGCCGATAGCGAGATTGTCCCGACCCTGAAGGATATGAAAGGCTTTGACCAGCCGAGCCTTGAGCATTACATGAACAGCGTCATCCACATAATGTCGGATTCTTCGCTCAAAGACGAGATTTCACGGGTAATCTCCAACCCCCTCAGGAAGCTCGGAAGGGACGAGCGGCTTATAGCCCCCGCAGTGTCGTCGATGAATGATTTTGGGATAGAGCCTCGCCACATGTGCTTTACAATTGCAGCGGCGATGCATTACCTTGCGGATTATAATACTGGGGCGGATTGGGAGCGCACACGCGAACCTGATGTTGCCTACTGGGAGAGGGTAGCTGAGAAACAGGAGTTGCTCAGGGGCACCCTCTCCGATATCGAGGCTGGAAATCTGCTCAAAGCCAAAAAGAACGTGGAATATTTCTTGAGGGAAAACTGCGGATTCGACACCGGAAGGTTTTCGGAGAGGAAGCTCGTTAGCCTGATAACGGATTATTTCATCGAAATAGCCAAGAGCGAGGATTTTGGAAAACTGCTTGAGAAACAGAACGAGGAGGCGAAAACGCCGAGGACAATCCGGCCATCGGGAGTTATTGTCGAGGGGTAGGCAAAACATGATGCGGCAAGCTAGCAAATCAATTGCAGCAAACGTCCCTAAAAGAATCGAAAGCAAAGAGCAGTCGGTTCTCGCCTACCTGAAAGTCCTTGCAGACAAGTCCGGGCAGGATTTCGGCAGGATTATTGGAAAAATCGAGGAGAGAATGGATGGGGCGAGAAAAGCCGGGAGGGGCGAGCCCCTGTCAGGAAACATAATGAAATCCGAAAAGGCAATTGTGCAGTCCTGCAGAAATGAACTTGTTGAACTTGAGCTTTTTTATGAGGCAGTCCGGGCGGAGATGACGAAAGAGATTAAGGAGCTTCGGGCTTCAGGAGGCATGGGGGAGGAGGATTACAGGAGGCTCACGGAGATAAGACTCGAGGTGAAGAAATGGTTCATCCGCCAGGAGAAGCGGCTGTCTGCAGATTACAAGGAAAGGCTCAAACCCTTCGGGGAGTACGAGATTAAGAATCGATATGCAGGCTACCGAATCAGGAAGCATATGATGTGCGACATCGATGAGACGCTTACGCCCGCGAACGTGAGCTCCATGTTTGACGGGCTTGTCGAGAAAAGCCAGGAAAAGATTGATGAGGGATACGAGCTTTCAGCTGCCACCGGGAAGGATAGGAGATACGTTGTTAACCTGTTCAAAGACCCATATGCAACCGGTCTTCTCATCGAGAAAGCGAGGCAAGCAAAAGCGGCTTCGGTGAGCGGGGACGGGGAATCCGAGAGAGCCATCGAATTGCAGATGCAAAAACTCATATCTCGCGGGCTTGCCGGGCTTTCTTCTGACTTGGGTTTGCTGTCTAGTCGAAAGGATTGGGACGGGCTGATTGAAACTCTTGGGAAAAGAAGGGCGCGCGAGTGGCTCCCGACTGACATCCATATGGTATGCGAGTGCGGTTGCGTTGTCAAATCTCCCGGAGAGCCGCCAAAAATAACGGTCATCAACGGCAAGACTGAGTTCATTCCAATCGAATCAGTGACTGGCGGGGGGGAGTTATCCGATTCGATGAGGAAGCTCAAGGAACAGCTGGAAAAGCTCAGGGACCTCAGGGCGAATCTCGAGGCATTGTTTCACGGAGGGGGGGTCTTGCTCGTCGACTTGTCACGCGATGGGGCAAAAATAATCCAACTCCAAAAGTTGGACGAACTGGAGGGAAAGGGACTTCCGAACGTCTTATCCCGGAAAGCAAAAAGCCAAAAGCCCTCCGAGTATCTCGAAGTATTGATGAAGGGAGGACTGATGGGTGGGCAGCTAGTGGAACCCCGGCCCGAGACCTTGGGCCATCTCCAGCAACTTCAGGAAAAGCATTCGCAGAGCAAGGGAGTCGTAGTTCTGGTCGACAGGACTTTCGAGACAGCGCGGGAAATTTTCGAGAGAACAGGCAATTTGGAAGAGCTGAAGGAACTCATCCACGCGAGGAAAATCGGAGTAACCTCTGATATAGCCCTGATAGGGGAACACGAGAAGCGGGGAGATCTTTCCGGACTGTTCGAGAGGCTTGAGCAGAGGCAAGTTACCGTGGTCCCATGCCCCGCAATAACCTGCTATGAGCCGAACGAGATAATGTACTGCCCTAGGTCGGCGACCTATGTTGACGGGGACAGGATAACTCAGTCCGAGGAACTTATGGTGAGGGCGCTTTACTCCGCAGTTAGTCAATTCATTTCCAATAATGGCGGGGAGCTTGATTGTGTTTCTG
>JBDRJJ010000118.1:0-9362 GCA_043815135.1 Microcaldota archaeon
CGGCTTCGATGATTCAGAATCTCGGGATGGGGGTTTTGCTTGGTTCTGGAGTGGGCTTCCTGATCCTTTACATGATTCCGAATGCCAAGAAGATTTTGCTCCCGATGCTCTCGGCGAGAGGCGAGTATTTCAAGGCAGCCCCGGTGTTTTCTGTCATTGCATTTTTTGTGCTGTTCGCTCTCGGGGTTCACCCGATTGCATCCCTCCTTGCAGTGGCATTTGTGTGGATTGTCGCAGGGGTTGCGGCAAGAATGACGGGGGAGACGGACATCGACCCGTACGAGCAGTTCGGAATCGTTTCAGTGGTTTCAATCGGGCTGATTTTCGCGCTCCTCGGGCTCAATTTGGATTATTCCTCCTCGTTCATCATCGTGGCGTTTGTGACTATTGCTGCGGCAGTTGTCGGGGACATAGGCTTCGACTACAAGTCCGCGAAAATTATCGGGACCCGCGCAATCGACATGGTGAAAGTCGACATCATCGCAGTTATTTTTGCTGGGATTGCGACCCCGTTCGTTCTCGAACTGATACGCCAGAGTTATTCAAAGGAACTCTTCACGCAGACCATGCCCGCAACCCAGGCCTCGCTTGTCGCAGGAAGCATCAGCGGGTTTGCGCATCCCGAACTTTTTTTGACAGGATTCGTTCTAGCTCTCCTCTGGGAAACCGTCTGGGTCAGGCTCCTCAAGAGGAAATCGCCGATGAGTGCAATGGCTTTCGGAATCGGGATGTTCATCGGCTTTGCGCTCTCGATTCCGTTTGCAATCGGCGGAGTGATTAGGTGGGTTGTTGAGAAAAAAAGGCCGGCTATGGTTGAGGCCGGAATGCTCGCGTGCGCAGGAGTGATGGGGGGAGTTGGAATCGGCGGGTTTGCGAGGGGGGCATTGATAATTACCGGCGTTGCCCCGTCAGCCGGGAATGCTGATTTGCTTGTTGGTGCTTTCTTTGCAGTTGTTCTCGCTTTCGGCATCGGCTGGGCGGGGTTCTTCAGAGGGAAAAGATGATTGGGATTGATGTCGGAATAACGAATACTGACCTTGTGGTAGTGGAACGAGGAAAAATAAAGAGCTCGCTTGGCTCGCCTTCTGGAAAAGGAGTCGCGAGGAGATTGCTGGGGCTGATTCCCGATTCTATGGGGAAAACAATTGCGATAACCGGGGCAGGGGCGAGGGGAGAAATGAAATCGCTCAAGGGAAATGCAATGAGTGTCGGGGAAATCGAGTCAATCGGGCTCGGCGCTTCAACGCTTGCGAAATTGAGTAAGTGCGTTGTGGCGAGCATGGGAACTGGGACTGCAATCGTCAGAGTTGATGGAAAAAAATGTTTTCATGTTGGCGGAACCGGAGTTGGCGGAGGAACGATTGTTGGTCTGGGGGAAAAAATGCTGGGCATCAAGGAAGCTGAAAAAATCGGGAATCTTGCGTTGAAGGGAAAACTCGAGAGAGTGAATATCACTGTTGGAAATGTTTATGGTGGGGGAGTCGGGATAGTTCCCCCTGATGCAACTGCATCGAACATGGCGAAAGCGAATAAGTGCTCGAAAGAGGACTTGGCTCTCGGGATTCTTGATTTGGTCGGGGAGACTGCAGGAGTGCTCGCCTGTTTTGCTGCAAGGGATGCAGGAGTCAAGGAGATTGTTTTTGTAGGGGCTGTTCCCACAATTCCTGGAATGAGGGACATTCTCGAAAGAACGACTTGCATGTTCGGCTTCAAGGCGATAATTCCGGAGGAGGCGCGCTTCTCGACTGCTTTTGGAGCTGCGATGCTCGCTGAACGCGTTCATCGCTAACATTTAAATAAAGCGGAATCCCTAATTCTACGCGTATGAGGAGGGGCCTAGTTTGGGGTTTACTAGCGCTGCTTTTGGTTAGCGGGCTCTCTTTTGCGAGCTTCGGGCAGGGCGGGCACGGCAACCAGACCCTCGTGAGGCTCAGCGTTTACAGGGAATCAACTGGGAACATCCTTCGCGGCAGCCTTTATTACCTTGATTACGGCGCAACTGTCACTGACCAGTGGCAGCCGGACGTTATTGAGAACGACCCGAACAGCATCATGAATTCAGGAATCATTCGGGCAATGGGGCCCCTTGCTGGGAGAGAGGTCGAGCTTGGATTTATTGACAACAGCGGCAACTACGTCATCATAGACACTGTGATAACTGATGCAGAAGGAGCGTTCTCATACCCGCTCAGCATAATAACTTTCTCGCCAACCTTCAGGTGCACAAATGTCTCGGCAAACTTCACTGGCGACTACGTAAATCCAAAGCAGGTGGGCGAAATACTCTACTGCGATGCGTATGAGTATGGGATAATGCTCGCAGGAGTCGACTGGAACAGCTGCGTCCCGGTGTTCCTGATTTTTGGGCTCCTTGCAGGGGCGATGTATGCCAGTGGTAGCGACCCATTAAGGGCGTTTGATATTTCGACCCCGAGGCTTCCCCAGCCCAAGCACAAGCCGATGGCTGGCGAATCCAGGTTCATGCCAGGTTGGAAGAACCAGAGACTGATGCAACTGCGCGCGATGAAGAATTCGGAACTCGGGGTTCGGAACAAGCTTGCGGAGCTTGAGAGGCACATGTTCAAGCTCAGGGACGCGGACGTGCCTGAGAGTTTGAGGAAGTTCGTGAACGATTACAGGGGAAGCGAGAGGATAGGTCTTCTCGCCGGGATTAGGAACGCTAGAGGGCTTTCCTGGGCGCAGAGGTCGCTACTGATTGAGATGCTTGCTTTGGGGATGAGCAACAGGGCGATTAAGGCGGTCTCCGGGAAGAACCGGGAGGAGCTTCGCGCGATTCTGGCAAACGGGGGAAACAGCGCAAGGATAAGGGAGCTCAAGAGAACGATGGATGAGAACCAGGTCAAGAAAGAGATTGGGGAAGTCAAGGCAGAGATGAGGAGGAAGGTAGCGAACTACGAGGCAGAAGTTAAGAAGCTCACCGAAAGCCAGCTGCGAGAGAATGTTGAGGCAAGAAAGGCGATTGAGAGCATCTCCTGGCTTTCTGGAAGCGGGGACCCGTCAAAAGGCGGGATGGACTGGCCGTACAAGCCGGGGGTCAGGGAGTATAACGAGCAGGCAACGCAGTCATTCCACGTCGCAAGGAGATGGGCGGTTTTAGGCTCAAGCAAGTACGCAAGCGCAAGTGCCCAGGATAGGAGAAAGATGCCTGTCAGGGGGGCATTGGATAAAGTTGGGGAATTCATCGCCAAAACCCCGGGGCTGCGCGGGGAATTTGCGCATGTAATCACAAGCGTCGGGGTTTCCGCTAAGCTCCATTATGGGATGGCAAAGGGGCTCATCTCCCAGAAGAGCAGGGACAGCGGGAGAGTCGGGACTGCCGGGAACGGCTTTGAGATGATGAGCCAGGAGTTACGGGCAGTTGCAGCGCAGCTGAGAAGGACGTTCAAACTGGACGAAAATGGGAACAGGATAAGGAAGCCGAACGGGGATTTCGAATACGTATTAGAAGAAAAAGAAAAAATTAGATTCCTTACGGACTCGACCAATCTTTTGAACAGCGCCGAGAGAATCCGAACCGACAAGAGCTTGAGCGATGTTGAGAAGATTGCCCGGATGAAGCCGATTCAGGCAGAGTACCGGAAGCTTGTGGATGAGATGCAGGGGCACGTCGACCAGGCAAAAGCACAGCAGGAAAAGAGCGAGCAGGACGGAATCAGGTACGGGAACCTGACGCAGGAGATAAATGACCGTATGAAGAAAAAACTCGGTTATGCTGAGAACTTCAGAGAACTTGATACGATTGAGAGAAAGGGAGATATGCGGGAATGGGCGGAGCAGGCAAATGTTAAAATAGGAAGTTGGGTTGGTGGAGCAGGAGAGGTTCTTGGGAGAAGGGGCGGGGCATACTCAAAGGGGAACTTGGGCACGATTGCTGGTGCTCTTGGAGTTAATGCGATAAGCGACACCCTGCCGATTGCCAGGGAGGGACTCCGGGAACACCGGGTGAGGGCGCAAAAGGCTCTTGAAATACTGAGGGGAAGCACTGACCCCGCCGGGAAAGCAGTCATTGCACAGCTCAACAGGCATCTTAGGGTTATGGATGAGATTGAAGCCAATGTCGAGAAGTTTGAATCAGATATTGCGAAAGAGGGAAAAGGGATAGAGGGATTCGAGGCGAAAGGTTACATCGACCGCCAGGCAATTTCGATGCTCAACAAGTGGCTCGACCTCACGCAGGGAAAGAACAAGATTACGCTCTCAAGGCAAGAAGTGGAGGAGATGAGGAAGTTCTCCGAGAAGCTTGCGAGCGAAGAGGGCTCGGTGATGATGCAAAGAAGGCTTCGCGGGGGAACGATAATCGAGCACTACGGGAAAAGAAGGCTTGAGGGAAGGATAGAAGGAATGCTGAAGAGCTCAGATGGCAAGATTAAGGTTGAGAACCTCGTGAGGAATGCAGCAGGAGCGCGCGGAGACCCGGTGATGGGTGGAAGCGACATCCAGGGACAACACTTTTCCTCGATGGTGAAGATTGACCCGAAGGACAGAATGCAGTATACCCAGCTGCAGGACAGGATAACTGCGATAATGAATTCAGCTGACAGCGACAAGGTGAAGGCGCAGAATATCGCAGGCCTTATGGTTGAAGCGATGCCGTGGTACCGGAAGAAGCAGCAGGAGTACGCGGAAACTATAATCAGGGCGCTCGCCATGGACAGCAGGGCTGCTGTTAGAGGGGATAGTTTATTCAAGGAACCCGGAGCCCCCAGCGTGAATGAAGGGGTAGAGGACAGGAACTTCCTCTCGATTAACATCAACGAAGGGGAGAGGAGGCTCCGGGCGCAGCTCGCCTCGAACGAAGAGACGCTTGAGAGGGGATATGTCCCGGGGGGAGCCATAACTCACGAGAGGGCTTTGAAGAGCGGCGCATGGATTCAGAAGCCTGAGGGTTACTGGATGGCTGCTACTGCAACTGACCCGGGCCCCAATGCAACTGAGGAGCAGAAGAGAGCATATCAAACAAGAAAGAAGGAGATGCTGGACTTCATTCAAAAGAAAATAGCAGGAGCGGACAGGATTGTTTATGGGGTGTATGACACAACGACCGGGGGAATAAGAGACAGTGAGAACAGGAACGAGAGAAGCCCGTACTGGGAGAGGGCAGTACTCGGGGGGCTATTTGACGTTGGTTACAGCTCGCTTCCTGTGAGGTCGAACATCACCCAGGCCTGGCAGACTGCGGGCTACCTGAGGGCGCGGTATGAGGGGCAGGAGATGCGGAGGGCAGATGGAACGCCTTTCACTGTGGGCGACCTCAAGAGCGAGTATTACAGTACAGTTTTCGGCATAAGGAAGCTTCAGACTGACACTGAGTTCGAGATTAACAATCTAAAAGAACAAAGGAAGGCGGCTTCGACTGATGATGAAAAGAGGAGAATAAGCGATGATATTGCCAGAGTGAAACAGGAAGCAAAGGAGAGAGAAAAGGGGATGAGAGCTGAGGAGAGGAGGATGAAGGGGGAGCTACGCGCCCTTGCATTCGAGCCTACGACAGTTGATGTGTGGAACAAGATTATTCACAAGTCGGGTACTAGTGCGGCACATGGCGGAACCACCCACGTCGGTGAAGAGGCGGGGCTTCTTGAGAGGATGGATGCAAGGATGCGCGGGATGTATTCCGGCAGCGTTGATCCAAACTACCTTGATCATGGGATGGCGGGGCTCTCCAAGCGATTTGGCATGGAAGCATACGGGCAGATGTTCCTCGGAATCATCGGCGTGAGGAGCGGCAGGGCGATGAGCTCGATGTATGACGCCCAGGGCTACATTGCAACGGGGCAGGCCATTTGGGGAAACGCTGTGATGGAACCGAGAAGGCACAACTGGGTTGACATGGAGTGGACTGAAGCGGATGTTGCAGCAGCGATGTTTCCAGGCGCAGGGTTCCAGGAGAAGATACCAATTGTGAGGAGCCTCACGTACGGAAATTTCCTAAGGGCAATGGCAACTCCTTCGCTTTTGATAAACCAGCCCATTGCTGCTGCGATGAGGGAGAGCAACATTGCTGATATCGGGATACCTGGGCCCTGGGAGCCGCAGTACCAATACCGCTACCAGCACGGAATCAGAAGGGCACTTAACACCGGGATTCAGGGAGTATTGTCGCTTATGCCAGCACCGCTCAACTTTTTCGGGGGCCCGAACATCACGAATAACCCCGCAAGGAACACAATGCTCGAAAGAAGCGCATTGGGAAAGGCCCTTCACTTGTCCGACCTTAAATACGGGGTTTACAACATGTATTCAAGGGTGGGCCCGAACTATGCCCTCGAGGGAAAAACAGACAAGGAGTCCTTTAGCGTAGGAGGCCCGATATACCGGATGGGGAACATAGACCAGTATTACACTGCCGATTATGGAGGGCCGTACCCGCCGATGATTTACATGAGCCCGTTCATGAAGAGGAGGTCGTTCCCGTCCTGGGTCGCGAACATGAATGCAAACTACCCGGGAATGGTCGGGGGCCACTACGACATGACGCAGCCGGAGATTTTCAGGAGGGAGACCCAACCGCGGGAATATTTTGCAATGAGAAGCGGGTACGACGCCATGCCCAAGTCGCAGCAGTGGATGCGCGCAGCAAGGCTCACGACCCCTGGCTTTGCCATTGATTGGGCAAGGAACAAGATTGCGAGCCACTCGATGAGGGTCGCCCCGCCAGACAGCCCGATTATAAGGGAGGCGATGAGGCGGGATGCTGAGGACCAGAGAAGACGGTATGGCGATATTGAGAGGCAGGTCCAGAAGGACCAGGCTGCAAGGGGACCGAAGAAAATAAAAAAGCCTGGGGACAAGTGAGAAGGGTGGTACGATTGAGGTTTTGGACTATTGCGCCATTTGCAGTAATGCTTGCGCTGGTCCTCTCTGGCTGCCCGACAAACGTTCCCACGAGCGACCTGCCGAATGCGCAGACGTTCACTCTCAACGCAACTGGGACCAATGCCAGCATCGGGAGGCCGAACTGCACGATAATGACGTGCAGGAGCGATGCAGGCTGGCTCAATGGATGGTTTTTCAATATCTTTGGCACGTACCTGATAAGGCCTGAGATGACTCTTTATAGGGGGAGCTGCGGGTTCGTGAACAGCACGCCCCTCCAAATAGAGGATATGCTTGACACAATACTGGCTGGCGGAGCAGGCACGATGCTGATTAGCGGCTCTGACCTCGCGCCAGGGAACGATGTCAATTTCATAAGGCACTTCATGTATGGACAGGGCCCGACGTTCGCGGAATTCGACGAGGCGAACGCATACTGCAGTAACAACATGAGCATCGTCATCAAGTGGTTCCGCTGGGACCCGGAAAACCCGACCCTTTCCCCTTATGCCAACAAGGGAGTTGCTGTTTGGGAGGCTTCAATCCAGCGCTCGAGAGCAACCTGCTACTTGAAAGCCAACGTCATTCCTGTTTACATCTTCTACACCAATAGCACGCTCTCGGCGATGAATGTTAACGACATACAAAGGTTCACGAGTAATTTCAAGGAGGGCGTAAATGAGCTCGGCCCCATCGTTATCTGCCCGGAGTTCGGTTACAACTCCACCAAGCTCGGAGCAGTTGGGAGGCAGAGGCTCGTGGACATGATTAGGGCAATCAGGCAGGAGTGCAGCAAGTGCATGATAATGCTTGCACCGCAGGAGGGGGACATCGCAGGCCTTTCAGCGATTCTTGATAACCCGGTTTACGGGGCGGAGATGAACAGCACGGTCAACATCATCGGGCAGAGCTGGACTCTCAACAAGGACGAGCAATGCAGCTTCTACACCTCGCTCAATAAAACGATGAACTTCTCAAGAAGCGCCCTCTCGAGATACCAGAAGCCCACGCTCTGGGCGTATCTTGCAGCTGCAAACACGACGAACGCCCTCGGCACATGCGAATGGAGAGAAGAAGACATTGCGGATGCGTTCGACATGGTTTACATAAACACCCCGGGGCTTGTTGCAGCCGGGGGAATCGGCCTTGGCCACTTCCAGCTTCTTGATGGAAACGACATCATTCACGAGTGCTCGGGCACTGACTGCGACCTTGGCCTCATGACGAGGGGGGAGGGGCAGAAGCAGCCGATGTTCAACAGGTGGTTCAAAAGATGCCTTGGCTACCATTCAGTGGAGCTCGGTACTGGTGGGGAGGTCAAGACGATACTCAAAACGCCCATTGTATTCAATACATACGGGGACAGCGGGAGCGAGTGCAACATCATACCGAACCTCGGCCCGTACAGGATGATAAGGGCAACGACGGACCCGGAGCCGACTGGACCTGACATGGTGAAGCCAACTGAAGCTTACAACTGCGACATGTGCTTCGGGAATCTCAACAATCTCGTAACAACAGGAACCTACCCGAACACGCTGCCGAGCAACTGGTATATCACTTCAACGATTTTCTTCGATGATTTGAAGCTTGCAATGAACTGGAACCCGTTCACAGCTACTGTGGACTGCGACCAGTACAGGATTTCAATAAGGAAGCACGCTGAACTCGACTGCAACTGGGACATGGACCCGCTGTTCCTCCGGGCAATGGTGGATTACGATTCTGAGTATCAGACGTGCACGATGAGGTACACGCCAATAACGGACACCAGCTGCAACCCAACGAACATCATGACGATTTCCGACCCGAGCGGCGCCTGTTCTTTCTCGAATGCCGACAGGAGATACAATGCGATTACCGAGCAGTGCGAGACGAACACTGGGCAACCTGGCTGGGCTGGCTGGACGCTCTGCAAGCCTTGCACTTACGGGGTTATGAGATGCGAAAAAGTCCCCTACAACTCCTTCGCCTACGCTGGGACTGACCCGGATGGCTGCGGCCCAGAGTTCAACCCGTTCGACCCGCAGATGGGTATGTGCTGCGGACAGAAAGCTTTCTGCAACTCGATAAGGGCGGCGATTAACTGGGCGTATGGGAACGTGTTTGTGAGGGATCAACTCCTGTTGTTGCCAGATGGCCCTGGACCGAACAACAGGTGGGCTGCTGAACCGCGGAACCGCTGGACAATCCTGTTCCTCGCGCTTTTGGTATATGAGCACCAGGGTGATGCCAGCATACTGCAAACGATATTTGACGAGTGGCAGCAGACCAAGTGGTGCGCGAATTCCGTTTCAATACCCAACCCCATCCTGCAGGGACAGCCGCAGGGGCCGATTAAGACTTTCATCTGGAATTACTGCAACGCGTATAATGAAACGGGCGCCGTGTTCTCGGGCCCAAACCCAGACCCTTGGGCTAGGTGCATTGCTGCCACTGAGCCAGATTGGGATTGCCATATCGCGTGCTGCGCGGACACGACGACCATTCCCGGGTGGGGCTACTGGTTTGACCCTGTGAATGAC
>JBDRJJ010000119.1:0-2166 GCA_043815135.1 Microcaldota archaeon
CTCCTGCGTCCCGATTGCCTGAGCACCCGCCTGTTGGGCAGCTAACTGCTTCGTTCTTAGTTTTCAGGCCCAAAAGGAAGTGCTCGGTGAATTTCCTCAGGCTCGCAGCCGTATCCTTCGCATTCATATCCTCAATGACAGTCGAAGCCATAACCCGTTTATCCTTGAAGAAAACAACTGTCGGGAACCCGTATTTTGAGAATTCTTGCCTCAACGCCTCGTGCTCTGGAGACGGATAAAGCGCCTTCTTCTTGTCCCCAACGACTTCCCTTTCTTTTGAAAGGATTATTCGGACAACCTTTACCCTGTCTTTTTCCAGTTTTTCCGCCGCCTTCTCGAAATGAGGGAGGAGACTCTTGCAATCCCCGCACCACTCAGCGGAAAACATCACCAAAAGCGGCTTTCCCGAATCTATCAACGTCCTCAATTCTTCAGGTTTCGAGATTTCGATTACTGGCATTCTCCCACCTTGAATTGATTATGTGCTTTCAATCTTTTATTCCTTTCCGACATTCTCCCAGCGAAAATCCCCCTTCTCTTTGCTGCCGTGCGGACTGGCCCAAAAGCCGATTCGCGAAGAAAAGCTTATAACCCCAAACGGAGTAAGTTAATCATGGGAACCCTTTTAGGTGGGGGCGAAAAGGGCCCAGAGAACCACGAACTGCCTAAGAGGTTCTTTCCGAAGTATTGGGCGATTTTTGTTCATAAGTATTGGCTCGTTCTTCTTTTGATTCCTGTTTTTTTGGTTTGGTCTGTTCTCGAATTTTTTGGCATTATTTCATTCGGGCTCGGGCATGCCCTGATTGCCCTGGGGGCGTCTCTCGCGCTAACAGCGGGGTGCATGGTTCACACCAAGCTTCACAAGGATTTCATGTACTACGAACTCACAAACAACGCCATCGTGATGAAGCGCGGCATAATAAACAGGAACACGCTGAGCGTCCCAATCGAGATGATAACCGACCTCGCAATCCACCGCAACGTCGAAGAGCATTTGCTGGAAACAGCGGTAATAATGGTGAACACCGCGGGAACCGGGATAGGCTACACTATCAAGATGAGATACCTGCGGGTTGAGGAAGCGCGCTGGGTCCACGCGAAGCTGTTGGAAATGAAAAAGGAGCATCCGGGCCCTCCGGGAAAGCCGGTTCAGAATATGCCTTGGGCTGCCTTCGAGTGACCCGAACAATCCGTCAAGCATTCTCTTATCCTAAGTAGAATTCCACGAAATACATTGAGTCGTGAATCGGGTGCTGCTTCCTCTTCTTGTTTGTCATTGAAAGAAGCTCCTCGAGCGCAATCCTGAGTTCGAGAGGAGGACCCGTGTCCATTGCCTTCTTTTGCGCATCAATAATCACAACTCGGCCATTTGGCTTGAGGTTTGAGAAGCTGTCTTCGAGAAATTCTTTTGGATTCTCAACCTCATGGAGAACATTTACCAGGAGGACGATATCCGCTTTGAAACCTCCGAGCTTGTCGGACTGCACCAAACGGAGATTCCTCCTCTCCCCGGCTCTTTTTTTCAACTCCCCGAGCATTCTTTCTGAGAGGTCTATTGCTATGACTTCGCCCTCGTTCCCAACAAACTCAAGCGCCGGGATGCTGAAGTAGCCGATTCCGCATCCGAAATCAAGTAGAGTATCGCCTTTTTTTATCCCTAGTCTAGTGAGTATTTCTGTGGGAGGAAGCCTTTCCCTTCTTTGCTCGTTGTCGAGCCGACTGAAATCGCCCTTGAAAACCTTGTCCAAATACATCACTTAAGATTTTTTTAAGCTAGCTGCAAACTCCTTAACTTTCTTCTCGTAAGTTCCAGTGAGCATCTCTTCCTTTTCCCTGAGAATCAAGCTTCCAACAAGCTTTTTTCCGGAGAGCCTCTCAACTGTCCCTGGTGCTCCTCCCATGCGGAATCCCCCACAGGACATGAAAAAAGCGAGCTTTGGGGGAAACGAGCCCCTGTTCCTCTTAATGTACGTTTTCAGAGGAGCCGCAAGGCCTCCGCCCATCCAAATCGGCGCACCCAAAACGAGCAAATCGTATTTCGAGGGGTCGAATTTCCTCTCCTTTACTCCGGGGAGCATGCCAAACCAGGACTTAATCACCATGAAGGGAAACGAAGAACTCTTGACATCAACTGGTTTCTCAAGGGTTATCTCTTCAATATCGGCC
>JBDRJJ010000120.1:0-2428 GCA_043815135.1 Microcaldota archaeon
AGGTCCTTCCCCTCGCCCTCTTTAGCGTCGCTTTTCTCCCCCCACATTTCCATAATTAGCTTATTAACGTGCCCCATTAAAACTTATCTATGCGCGTTTTCGTCATAAGGCACGCTGAGTCGGATTTCAACAGGAACGGGCTCATTCAGGGATCAATGGATTCTAAACTCACCAGACTCGGAGCTAAGCAAGCATACCTCCTGGCGGAGGAACTCAAGCCGCATGACCTGGACTTCATCTTCTCGAGTCCCGCCTCTCGCGCCTACCTGACAGCGCAGTCAATCGCAGTCCCCCGCTCAATCCCAGTTGCAGTTGTTCCAGGGTTAAGAGAGCGCGAATACGGAATTTACGAGGGGAAGAGCCTGGTTGAGACAAAGAAGGCGCGCCCGGAACTTTTTGCAACAGGCTCATTGGAACTAAACCTTGAAGCAAAGCCAAAGGACGGGGAGAGCCTTACACAAGTCGCCTCAAGGGTCGTTCCGTTCATCAAGCGCCTCAAAACACACTTAAAGAAGAAGGTTATCGCGATAGTCGCGCACGGAATCGTGAACAAGGTCATAATCGCCGAACTCACGGACGGGGACTTGAAAAAAATCGGGACCTACAAGCAGTCCAATGCCTGCATCAACGAGATTCTTTTCGAAAAAGGAAAAGGGAAGGCAATCAGGCTGAATTACACCGGGCACCTGGAATCACTTGAACACTAGCGGCAGCTTTGCATGAGCTGCCCTGTGCTCATTAAGCCTCGTGATTGCACCTTTGGTCGGCCTGAGAATTCTCTCATTCAGCCTAATCATTATGTCTGTCTTAACAGCAAGCTCGCCATGCATGGTTTTTGTAATTGCAGGGGGAGTCTTTGCCTCGAGCGCTCTCATGTAATCCCCCACATCCTCCAGGTACTTGAATTGCCTGCTAGTCAAGATATCCCTCAAATCCATCCACATGTCCCAGTTCCGGTATGCCGCGGTGGTTGAGAGGAGCCCGTTATATTCAGCAACAAGGAATTTTACGACTGGATTTTGCGAGCTTTCGAACTCCCTCCCCTTCACTCCGCTCTTGAGCTTAAGCTCCGGGTTTGCGATGAAATCAACTGGCGCAGCGCCCATCGCGTTTCCTGTTATGAAAACAGCGACGACGTTCTTGTCCTCCATAAGCTCGCGCACGCTCAAGTTCGAGCGTTCGAACGCAATTTCATGCTCCTTTGCGATGAGCCCGATGACCTGCATCGTGAAGCCCGGGAGGCATCCGTCCTTCGGAGTGGTAATAATTGTCCTCCCCCCAACCTTCCTCACAAACGCAATATTATCCACGCTTCCCTCCGCCACATTGCCATCCATCGTGGCAAAAAGAACCTCGTTCATTTTCGGGTATTTTTTCTGCCAGTCGGGATAATCCTTGACCCAATCGGCGTATTTCCTGTCCCACTCGTTCTTCAGCACAGCGGCCCAAACGTAGTTCATGGATGCCTTGAGGTTCGGGCTGGGGAGATTCCCCCGGGGCCTCATGTCGTTGCTATATACCAGCACAAGCCCCTTGCTCGAGTCGATGCTCGCGTCATAACTCGGGAACGGAATCACAATATTGGAAACAACGGGCTTCCCGTCACCAGGCAATCCTATGAAATAGCCATCAAGGGAGTGGGTGAACGGCCTCCCATACGCGGTTTTAATCTCCTTTCCGTTGTATGTGATTTTCTCGTGCATTCCGTTGAGAACGAGGAGGTGCGCATGAGCGAAGAAGAGGTCGTCAAGGCTTGCGCCGAGCTTGATTCCCAATTCAGCGGCAGCAGTCGAATACCTCTTCAAGTTGATGTCGTGGTGGAACATGCAAGTGGCGGTTTCCACAGTCTGTTTCCCAACAACGTGAACCCTGTCCTCCCGCGTCCCCTCGAAAATAAGCCTGCCGTACTGGACGTCCCTGGATAAGTACCTGACTCCTGCCCTCGACAAAACTCTTGCCACTCCGGGCCCCTCAAGCATAACGAGATTTTTGTGCTCAACATACGGAGGGCTCCCATGAACGAGCTCATGAAAAACATCAAAATTAGCAGCAGAATCAACATGAGATTTTCGAGACAAGCGCCCACCCCCAGAATAAGAAAGTTATTACGCATTTAAAGCATTTAAGCGTTGCGTTGTTAATATTCCGCGAATTCTCTCGTCGAAGAATAGCGGAAGGCGGGCAAGGTATAAAAAGGTTTTATTTCTAAGCCTACTTCACCGTTTTGGAATTCGTCCGTGGGAGGTTGAATTTCAGAACACCAACATCCAATCGAGTAAAGTCGAGACATAAAAATAAACGAATCGCCCCGAGAGGGCTTCGGCGCCCGGTGCGCCGTCGAACCGGTTTCGGGCGGGAGTTTCTTTTGTGTTTTGGCGTTAGTGGGAGGAAAACTCGAGACTGGAAGAGGTGATAGTTTGGCCGAGTT
>JBDRJJ010000121.1:0-2793 GCA_043815135.1 Microcaldota archaeon
TAGGAGATTGCATGCGAAAGGGTGTTGTCACCCTTAAGGCCACGGAAACTGCTCATGAAGCTGCGAAGCTGATGAAGAAGCACAGGATTGGAAGCGTTGTTGTGACAAGAGACCAGAAAGCGGTCGGAATTGTCACAGAAACGGATATTACCTATAAGATTGTGGCCAACGGGAAGGACCCGAAAAAAACACCCTTGAAAAGGATAATGAGCTCCCCTCTGAAGACGACAAAAACCGATGCGAAAATCAATGATGTTGCCAACCTCATGCGGGACCGCCATATCAAGCGGGTTCCAGTGGTCGATAACGACCAGAGGCTCGTAGGGATAATCTCTGACGACGACCTAATAAGCGTCTACCCGGCGCTCGTTGAGGTCCTCATAGAGGATTACAAGATGCACGAGTTTGGTGGTGGCGTGTTTTTCGCCGGCGTCTGCGAGGTCTGCGGCTCATATTCTGAAACTCTTGAAAAATCGCGGGGCAAATTTGCCTGCGAGGAATGCAGGGAAGAAGAAGAGGTATAAGGTTAAATACTACGCAATCGCAATTAATGCGCTGTGCAAGGATGGCCGCTCGAGTATAAGCGAGCTATGAACTGCGGTCAACATTGCACAGTACATGCTCCTACTTGTTCTGTATTTCATACCTACTGGTGAGCCCTTGTTGCTCGAGGTAAAAGTAACTCCAAATGCTAAGAAATTCGGGTTTCGCTATAAAGATGGCTGGAAGGTGAGTGTGGTCTCCCGGCCCGAGAAAGGAAAAGCGAACGCAGAGCTCGAGAAAGAGCTTGCGGCATTGCTTCAATGCGAAATCCGGGTGAGGAGGGGATTTACCTCGAGAAAAAAGCTCCTGGAAGTGGGTCTCGATGAGGATGAGTTCGAGAGGCGAACGAAAAACTATCGCGAGGCTCAAGGCCCTTGAGAGGGGCCTTCAGGGGATGAGGGGAAAGCCCATCCTAGTCGAGGGGAAAAGGGATACGGAGTCCCTCGAGAGGCACATAAAGGAAAGGATAATTCCTGTGAACGGAAACCCGAAGAAGCTCGCAAAGCTCTTGAAGGGAGAGGAGGAAGCGGTGGTTCTCACTGACTTCGACTCTGCTGGCGAGGAATTGCTCGTCATGCTTTCAGAAGAGTTGCGTTCGATTGGCGTGAAGCCAGACATCGAGTGCCGAAGACTCTTTCGTTATGCGCTCGGGCTTGCGAGGTTCGAGGAATTCAGCAGGAGATACGAAGAATTGATTGAAGAAGGTGAACGATATGGGAAAAACATACATTGATACAGTGAAATACCTGGTTTATGCAAACCTTGAGATTGGCGGGCTTGTCGAGAAGCCAGACGTCGTGGGCGCGATATTCGGCCAGACTGAGGGGCTCCTAGGAGACGAGCTCGATTTGAGGGAGCTGCAGAAGAACGGGCGGATTGGGAGGATTGAGGTTGAGCTGCAAGGCAAGGGCGGGAAAAGCGTTGGAAGGATACTTCTCCCCTCGAGCCTCGACATGGTCGAGACGAGCATCCTTGCCGCAGCGCTTGAGGCAGTCGACCGCGTTGGTCCTTGCGATGCGAAAATATTCGTTGAGAAAATTGAGGACACGAGGAACGTGAAGAGGAAAGCGGTCATCGACAGGGCGAAGAGGCTCTTGAAGACGCTACTCACGAACGAGATACCTGAAAGCAAGGAGATTTCCGAGCTTGTACGGCAGGAAGTGAAGATTGCCGAGATTGAGACCTACGGCCCTGAGAAGCTCCCATGCGGCCCCGGCATAAGGAATTCTGATGCAATAGTCATTGTTGAAGGGAGGGCGGATGTCCTGAACCTCCTGAAGAACGACATCAACAATGCAGTTGCAATCGGAGGGGCGAATGTCCCGAAGACCGTCTTGGGCCTCTGCAGGGAAAAGGAGGTAACCGTATTCCTCGATGGAGACCGGGGAGGGGACATAATCCTGAAGGAGCTGTCCCAGCAGGCGGAGATTGACTTCGTTGCAAGGGCACCTCCTGGAAGGGAAGTCGAGGAGCTCTCCAGAAAAGAAATAATAAAGGCAATACGGAGCCGCGTGCCTTTCGAGCAGGTGAACGGAGGAAAGCCCAAGCAGCCGGCAACGCTCCCCCTTGAGCAGATGAGCGAGGACAGGTCAAGGCAAGAGGAGAAGCCGAGGTTTGGCAGGGCGAGGAGACCATATGAAGGGAGGAGGGACGAGGAAAGTTCCGAGCCCAGAATCAGGGAACCAGCGGAACAGCCCGGGACCCAGCCCGCAGGGGAACAAGATGCCCCTTCTGAACCCGCGCATCCTTCGGTTGGCCAGAAAGAAGTTCCAGGGGAACTCTTAAAGAGCCTTGATGAGCTCGAGAACACTCTCCGAGCGAGGCTCTACAACCCAAGCATGGAGCAGGTGAACGAGATTCCCGTGAGGGACCTCATCAAGACACTCGGCGAATCCTCAGGGGTGCACGCCATCGTCTTTGACGGGATAATCACGCAGAGGCTCGTCGACCTCGCTGAGAGCAAGGGGACTGCGATGCTCGTTGGAGTGCGAAGCGGCAACCTCTTCAGGAGACCTGACGGGATGCTCGTGCACACGAAAAAATAAGTTTAACTGGAGGCGCAAGCCTCCTCTAATTTTTATTATTTTGCGTTCAAACTTTTTTCATGCATTATGCGACCACAGCGGACATTCCACTCCCAGATGACCCTCTGAAAACAATCATCGGGCAGGAGGAGGCAGTGAAGATTGCCCGCGTCGTCGCGAAGCAGAAGAGGAACATGCTCCTCGTGGGGCCTCCGGGAACAGGGAA
>JBDRJJ010000122.1:0-3353 GCA_043815135.1 Microcaldota archaeon
TGGAGGAAGCAAGAGCCAAGAAAGTTGACGCCATTATTCTGCTTTCCGGAGATGCGGATTTCGTGCCTGCGATTCAACTGATTAAATCTTACAAGATTAAGACTGCCAATCTCCATACTTACGCCGGGAGTTCAACTGAGCTGAGGAACGCCTGTGACGAGCATATCCTGATTGATTTCGACGAGGATGGGTTCGTCTTAAAATGACTCGTTTTCACCTCGTAGCAGTCTATTTATTCTCTGCCCCACAAATACTTACGAGGTAAATTAAGCGCTTCTTGACATCTTCAAGACGAGCGCCGAGGGCTTTCTGACTTAATCAAGACTCGCCTCGAAAACGAGGAGTCTTGAACGAATCAAGGCTAACGCCGGGGGCTCTGAATTCTTGTTCTTTAGCTAGAGCAAAAATCCGGTCGAATGCTCCGCATTCCCAATCCCTTTCCCAAGCTCCTTAAGCGTGAGCTTCTTTCCATTTCCCTCAAGCTCGAATTCCGAGATTACTGCGGGGTATTCGTTGTATACTAGTGTATTGGGCAGTATGCCAAGGGTCTTTTTCTTGAATGTCCATGATGATTGGGAGTACGAGTCGACCTTGAAGGAAATCCTCTCGCCATTGTTCTCCCCGGAAACTGTGAAGGTGGGGGTTTCTCCCACTGAGCGCTTAACTCGTATGCTCTTGAATGAGTGGTTTTTTTCCCCATCGAAAAACTGTATGTCCTTTTTCAAGGATTTTCCGAACAGGTGCGGGTTGAAGTAGGAGAGGACGCCCCCATTTTCGAAATGGAATACGCCCCAGTACCAAGAGGGGGATGGAGCATTCACAAAAACACGCTGAAAATATGCGGTGCCAGAGATGTTCTCGTTTCCAACTGTTCCCTTGAGGGACAGGCTGTTTATCCTGATTATGTTGTATCCGAGACTGCCCACATATTTGTTCGCGCTGTAAGTTGAATCGCCTGCCTCGCTAGCTATGTTTTCAGCAATGAAATGGAAATCATCCCCTATCCTAACTTCGCTTGCTCCGGGGCGGACTGAAAATGAAGTTGGGGTTGATGATGTGGAAGAAAGAACCTTTTCAGAAATCGAAATCCTGGACTGCTCGAGGATGTAGTTGTGGTGCATTTTCTCTCCGTCGAAATACCATGCAGCAACCGCTCCATCGAGGTTTTTCCGGTCAGAAGAGGGGGCAATCTTCATGCTCAGGCCATTGCACTGGATTTCCCGGACATTTTTAGTCGACCAGAGAATCATCAGCTGGCGGGGCTCGGAGGGATTCTTGGGGTTATCGAAAAAGAACAGCCAGAACCACCACCACCAGGCTCCGCTTGGCATGGGCTCGTCTTTGATATCGAAAACGCTCTGCTCGAAGTTGATTTTTCGAGTTCTTGTTCGTGTTCCCATTGGCCACTTTATTCGAAAACAGTATTATAAGGCTTGTTCTGGGAGATGATAACGTGAGAATCGCTTTCCTAGGCACAAACGGATGGTATTCAACCAAAACTGGGAATACCGTTTGCACCGCGATTGTAGCGAAGGATAGGCTGATTGTCCTGGATGCAGGGGACGGGTTCTCAAGAGTTCCCGAACTGGCAAAAAAGGAAAAAAGAAAAAAAATCGACCTCTTCCTTTCGCACTTGCACCTGGACCACTCCGCGGGTCTCCATGCCCTCCCCAAATTCCGGAAAGGGACTGAAATCCGGATTTTTGCCTCCCCGGAATACATGAAGGACCTCGAGTATTTGCTTGACCACCCGTTCACAGCACACCCGAGGCAATTGAATGCAAAGGTGGAGTTGCTGGCACTAGGCGAAGGAAACGAACTGCTGTATCCAATAACTTACCTCCCCCTTGTCCATGCCGACCCGTGTCTCGGGTTCCGGTTCGAGCTTGGGGGGAAGACGATTGCCTACTGCACTGACACGGGAAGGTGCGAGAATATTGTGAAGCTTGGGAGAGGGGCTGATTTGCTTATTACTGAATGTTCGATAAGGCCCAAAGAGAAGCCTCTCTCTTATTGGCCCCATCTTTCTCCTGAGGTTGCTGCAGCACTCGCTTTGGAAGCTGGGGCGAAAAAGCTTGTTCTCACCCATTTTGATGCAAACAACTACCCGAGCATTAGGTGGAGAGAAAATGCTGGGATTGCGGCAAAAAAACTCTTCAAAAGAACTGTTGCTGCAAGAGACGGACTCGTCCTCAAAATCTAGAGGCTGATTTTCGAAAACATTAATATTCTATTAATGCAAAGGGGCATCGAGGCAATCGCATGCTTGAACGGATGAAAGGCAAATATCCCAAGAAGTTTGTCCCTAAGGAGCAGGCGTTTAGCTGCATCCACAGGGGCGACCGGGTTTTCATAAGCACGGGCTGTGGGGAGCCCCAGTATCTCGTACGCTCGCTGGTTGAGTATGTCAACAACAATCCGAAGGCGTTCTTTGATGCGGAGGTGCTCCAGGTCTGGACCCTTGGGGTCGCCCCGTATAGCGACGAGAAATTCAAGTACAATTTCAGGCTCAACTCATTCTTCGTTGGGGGGAATTCGAGGGAAGCGGTAAACAAGGGCCTTGCGGACTACACCCCACTGTTCCTCTCCCAGGTTCCGGACCTCCTGAACAGGAAGATGGTGCCGATTGACGTGGCCCTCATTCAGGTATCGCCCCCGGACAGCCATGGGTACATGAGCCTCGGGGTTTCCGTGGATATAAGCAAGGCAGCAGTCGAAAACGCGAAAGCCGTGATTGCGCAGGTTAACGCGAACATGCCCAGGGTGCACGGGGATACGTTCGTGAGCATTGAGGACATTGACTTTTTGGTGCCTTATGACGAGCCCCTTCTCGAGTATGAGTCAAAGATTTCTGATGAGATGGCTGAGCGAGTCGGCAGATATGTGGCGAGAATTATCGAGGACGGGGACACCATACAGGTCGGTTATGGGAGCATTCCGAATGCGATTCTTGCAAATCTCAAAGACAAAAAGCACCTCGGGGTGCATACTGAGCTCTTGAGCGACGGCATTGCCGAGCTCGTTCAGAAAGGAGTTATTGACAACTCAAAAAAGAGCATCGACAAGGGAAAGACGGTCGCTTCATTCTGCATGGGCAAGAAATCCACGTATGACTTCATAAACGACAACCCCGGCGTCTCTTTCCGCAGGATTGACTACACCAACAACCCGCTCGTGATATCCCAGCATGGGAACATGACTGCGATAAACGCAGCGCTCGAGATAGACCTCACGGGCCAATCCACTGCCGAATCGCTCGGGAAGACGTTCTACAGCGGTGTTGGGGGCCAGGCGGACTTCATGAGGGGGACTGTGCTTGCGCCGGGAGGGAAGACGATAATTGCAATTCAGTC
>JBDRJJ010000123.1:0-2710 GCA_043815135.1 Microcaldota archaeon
GTCGCTTCCAGCGAGGATTCTTGGTCCCCAAGAGGAAAAGGCAATATTGGAGGCAGCAGAGCGTGACCTTCTTACGCAATACGGCCTTCGCTCTCTTGCACCCTCCGACCCCAAATACACAGGCGGATATTCCGGGGACAGGAGAGCCCGCGACCACGCATACCACAACGGCATTGTCTGGAGCTGGTTAATCGGCCCATACCTAGATGCATGTGCAAGAGTGAGAGGCAGGGAAAAAGCCGCTAGCCACATAAAACCTTTAAAAGAGTTCGTGAGTCAAAATGGAATGGGAACGGTCCCAGAACTTTTTGAACCAGAATCCCTTGAACCAAGGGGCTGCTTCTCCCAAGCCTGGGGAGTGGCCGAATGGCTTAGGGTGATGGCAGAATACACGGAATAACCCAATGGATGGTCTCATGAACACTGAAGAAATACTACACACCGCAATAAAAATTGAGGAGGAAGGCATTGAGTTCTATACAGCATCCTCTGAAAAAATCAAGGACGAGAACGGAAAGAGCACGCTTCTTTTCCTAGCAGACGAAGAGAAGAGGCACAAGGCTTTCTTTGAGAACGTCTTGAGGGAGCACGGCAAGGGGGACGAAAAGTCGGTGAAGCTCCTAGCGAGGCCGAGGATATTCCCAGAGCCAAAAGACTACAAAGAGAGTGAAGCGGGCCCCGTGGACCAGGACATCCTTGAGCATGCGCTTGAGACGGAGAAGCGCTCAATAAAATTCTATGAGGACTCGAAAATTTTTGCAGATGAGAAACTCCGCGAGGGACTTAACATAATCATCCACGAGGAAATACAACATGCGGAGTGGATAAAATTCCTTCTAGAGAACATAACGTCTCACCAGGCTTGGGGCCCACTTGGCGGCCGCTTCAGCCTGGATGGCGGGTAACTAAGCAACAGCTGCCGAAAATCTCGAGACAACAAATTTCCTTATTTCAATCAGTGGTATCACTGTCAATCCAACCGCAAAACAGAACGCCAGCTGTTCGAGCGAGAGCGAAGTCGTGCCGAACGTCTCCTGCATGAACGGCTCGTATATCGCGATAAGCAAGACTGAGAGGGAGCCGAAGAACGCCAGGAGCATCCACTTGTTCCAAAGGAAAAAGACTTCGAATACTGATTTCTTGAGGGACCTGAAGTTCAGGACATTGAAGAGCTGGAACGATGCGAGCGTTGTGAGTGTCATAGTCCTCGCGACGGCCAGGTTCTGCGAATTAGCTGCGAAAACAGCAAGCGTTAGAAGTGCAATATATGTGCCTGTGAATAGCACTACGTGCCAATCGCTTCTGGAGAGTATTGGCTCGCGCGGCTTTATCGGAGGCCTGTTCATTACTTCAGAACTTACTGGGTCAATGCTGAGCGCTACGGCGGGCATCTCATCAATTATCACATTGAGGAGAAGAATCTGGAGGGCAAGAAGAGGAATCACCGGGGAGTAGCCCAGAAAGGGAAACAAAAGGAACGCAATCAGGGTTATGGAAACTTCCGCGCCGTTTGAAGAGAGGAGGAACGCAGTGAACTTCTTTAAGTTCTCATAAATTCCGCGCCCCTTCTGTATGGCTTTCACGATGGTTGAGAAATCGTCGTCTGCAAGTATGATGTCTGCGGCCTCAGCGCTTACGTCAGTTCCGGACAGTCCCATGGCTATCCCAACGTGGGCGCTCTTTATCGCGGGCGCATCGTTCACTCCGTCTCCCGTCATCGCAACAATATGTCCCCTCGCCTGAAGCGCGTTCACGATTCTCAGCTTCTGGTCCGGGTATGTCCTCGCAAAGACCGATATGCCCTCCACGACCTCTTCGAGCTCCTTGTCGCTCATCTTCGCTAGCTCTGTGCCAGTGAGAATCTTTGGCCCGCTATCAAGCCCTATCAGCTTTGCAATCGCGAGCGCAGTATGGTGGTGGTCCCCAGTTATCATCACTACCTTGATGCCGGCCCGCTTGCAAACGGCAATCGACTCTGGGACCTCTTTCCTTGGCGGGTCAAACATCCCTATGAATCCAAGGAAAACAAAACCGTCTTCGAGTTCTTTTATGTCTACCTTCCCGTCCAGTGGCTTGTACGCAAAAGCGAGAACTCTCAATGCACCTGATGCCATATCCTTGTCTATGCGTATAAGGCGCTCAATCTCCCCCTTGTCAAACTTCCTCGTGGCCCCGTTTTCCTCAATACTGTTGCACCTATGGAGGATTCGTTCCGGTGCTCCCTTCATGAAAGCGGTGTTCTCCCCCTTGTGCTTATTCACTGTGGCCATGTACTTTGCTTCCGAAGTGAACGGAACCTCGAAAACACGGGAATGGGTTTTTTCAGAATCTTTCTTCCAAATGCCGCCTTTCGCGGCAGCAACGAGCAGTGCTCCTTCGGTCGGGGTCCCGATAATCCCCCATCGCCCCTCCTTTTCAGAAAGCTCCGCGTTGTTACAAAGCGCGGAGGCAAGAAGAATTTTGTGCATTGTCGGCCTCGATGAAAGATTGACCTCGGCCCCTGCGAACGTAAAGCCGCCTTTTGGGCTATACCCATCCCCGGTAACATCGAACATTTCTCCCCCGACGTAGAGCTTGCTAACCGTCATCTCGTTTTTTGTTATGGTCCCGGTCTTATCGGCACATATCACAGTAACCGAGCCAAGAGTCTCAACTGCAGTCATCGTCTTGGGTATCGCATTCTTATTGGCCATATTTTTCATGCCGATTG
>JBDRJJ010000124.1:0-2746 GCA_043815135.1 Microcaldota archaeon
CGAGTCGTCGAAGGGCACTACATTATTCGAATCATACGACAAAGACCACTGTTTCTACAACCCGCTCGTGTGGCTCGACCCCGCTCTCGCGAAGGAGGAAGTCTATAACATCGAGAAGGGCCTTGAGAATGCGGACCCAGAGAACTTGAACTACTACCGGTCGAACGCTGAAAAATACAAACAGAAGCTAGAGGAGCTTGATGCGGAACTGAAGGAAAAGACCTCAAAATTCCGCACAAAAAAATACATCGGCTTCCACCCGTCCTTCACCTACTTCAACAAGCGCTACGGCCTTGAGTATGCTGCAGTGATAGAGGAGTTTGCCGGCGATGAGCCGAGCGCAAAGGAGATGGCGCACATTGTTGACGTGACCCGGGAGAACGGCATAACCACTTTATTCTCCGAACCATTCCTCGACCCGAGGGCTGCGGAGACGATAGCAAAGGAGATAGGCGGATCCGTGGTTTCCCTTAATCCGATGTCAACATTGACCCCGGACGCGAGGGCCGAAGGAAAGGATTATCTAGCCATAATGCGCGATAACCTGGCGAAGCTATCGGAGGCGCTCTCTTGAAAGGCAAGGCACTCGAGTTGGAAAACGTTTCTTTCTCATATTCCGGGGAGCTCGTGCTCGAGGATGTTTCCCTCTCAGTCCAGGAGAAAGAGTTCCTTGGTCTTGTAGGGCCGAACGGCTCTGGGAAAAGCACGCTCCTTAGGATTATCCTGGGTCTCGAGAAACCGCAGAAAGGAACTATAAAGCTTTTCGGCGAGGAGGGCTTCGGCGACTGGCACCGCGTCGGTTATGTTCCCCAGCGATTTAGTTTTGACTCAAATTTTCCGGCAACAGTCTTCGAGGTTGCTTCAATGGGGGTTTCTAAGAAGTATGAAAAAGAGGTCCTTTCAGCTCTTTCGGAAGTCGGTCTCGAGAACCAGAAGAACAGGCTCATAAACGAGCTTTCAGGCGGCCAGAAGCAGAGGGTTTTCCTCGCGCGCTCTCTTGCGAACAAGCCGGACCTCCTGCTCCTGGATGAGCCTACGACCGGAATCGACGCAGCCCAGCAGGAGAAATTCTGCTGCCTTTTGCAGAGGCTGAACAATTCTGGGATGACGATAATCATGGTCTCCCACGACTTAAGCCTTGTGGCGCACTCTGTCCAGAACGTTGCCTGCCTGAACAAGAAGATGTACCATTGCGGGCACCCCAAAAACCTGGGCTCGAGCGAGATACTGAAGAAGGTCTATGGTCACGCAGTTCACGTCATGATCCACAAACACCCGGTGTGTTGATGCTCGAGCTTTTCACTTACAAATTCATGCAGAATGCCTTTGTCGCCGGGACGGCAGTCGCAATACTTTGTTCTGCAATGGGGCTTTTCGTGGTTCTTCGCAAGCTCTCGTTCCTCACAGACGGAATAGCACACATAAGCCTCGCGGGCTTTGCGATTGCAATCGTACTGAGGGCGAACCTTCTTGCAGTGAGTCTCGCAGTCGCCCTGGCTAGCGCGCTTGGCATGAACAGGCTTCGGGAGAAGCTAGGGCTTTCTGGTGATGCGGCAATAGGGATAATGTTCCCAGTTGGCCTGTCAATTGGAATCGTAATACTGACACTGGCAAAAGTTACGAGCGTAGACCTGATGTCCTACCTGTTCGGGAGCATCCTTGCAATAAGTGATGCGGACCTCTGGGTGATACTCCCGTCATCGGTTGTCGTCCTTCTGGCCCTCTTTAATTACAGGAAGCAACTTCTCTACATCGCTTTCGATGAGGATTCTGCAAGGGCTTCGGGAATAAAAGTATCCCTGCTCAATTACGTTTTCTTCGGCTTGGCAGCTCTCGCAACCGTCCTCGCAGTCAGAGTTGCAGGGGTCCTCCTGGTATCCGCCTTGATGATAATCCCCCCCTCATCAGCGCTCCAGCTTAAGAGAGGATTCAAGCAGACGGTTCTCTTCTCCTGCATTTTCGGGGTCCTTTCTGTTTGGCTCGGCATAATCCTTTCTTATTACTCCGGGATTGCAGTGGGCGCGATGATTGCCCTATCGAGCTTCCTGATTTTCATGATTGTTTATTATCTGCGGTTAATTCTAAGAAGGCGTTAACAATCGTTTGGTTCCAAATGTCAAATAACACCCACTCGTTTTTTATACTGCTAATTCGTTATGCTCTCCCAAAGGTGGCCAGTTGATTGAACCAATCGCCCAGCTGGGAGTAGTGTCTATGTTCGCCCTTCTCGGCGGAGTAATAGCCACCAGATTCAACAAGCCTTCGGTGCTTGGTCTCCTCGTTGCAGGTGCCTTAATCGGTCCCAATGCCCTTGGGCTAGTTCACGAAGCTGGACTGATAACGATTCTCACGGAAATCGGGGCAGTTCTTTTGCTTTTCAGGATAGGGCTGGAGTTCAACGTCTCTAAGCTTCTAAAAATCGGCCCAAGAGCAATAGTGGTAGGGGTACTGAAGATATCCTTTGTCTTTATAGTGACATACGAAGCCTCCCTCCTCCTTGGTCTTACAATTTTCGAGTCAATGATTCTTGGGGCCACGGTATCAATAACGAGCACTGCGATAGTAGCCAAAATCCTCGCGGAAAAAGGGATGTCCCGAAGGCCGGAGTATAAGCTGCTCATAGCGACACTAATAATCGAGGACGTGTTTGCCATATTCATGTTGACCCTGGTTTCCTCCCTTCGCCCCTCGAGCGAGCCTTACAGCCCGCACATGCTCCTAATCTCGTTCGTCATAGCAATCTCAG
>JBDRJJ010000125.1:0-3919 GCA_043815135.1 Microcaldota archaeon
GCTTCAGCTGCCTTCGCCATTATCCTTTTCATGTCGTCCGGAAGCTCGACGTCCCTCAGCTCGACGTCTTCGACCTTTATGCCCCAGGAACCAGTCATTTGGGCAACTAAATCCTTTATCTTCTGGGAAGTGGTATCCCTCTGGGTGAGAAGCTCGTCAAGGGTTATCGAACCCACAACGTTCCTCATTGTAGTCTGGGCGAGCTGCGAGGTCGCATACATGAAGTTCGTTACCTTGATGAGGGAAGCCGGAGCATCGACAATCCTGAAGTAGAGAACTGCGTTCACCTTCACTGAAACATTGTCCTTGGTAATCGTCTCCTGAGGCGGAACTACAATTACCCTTGTGCGCATATCCGCAACTGAAAAGGTCTGTATTAGCGGTATTACGAACCTTAAGCCGGGCTCGAGTGTCCCAGAGAATTTGCCGAGAGTGAAAAGGACTCCCCGCTCATACTGGTAAATGACTTTTATAGCAGCTAGGGCTAGAAAAAGGACAACCACTCCGAATGTCGTTATGATGAACTCGAAAGCCATCTGAAACCCCCACCAACAATGCTTATGTGAGGGTAAGCTTTTAAACGAATTACTGCTTTCGGAAGCTGGATTTGACAAAGGATAATAACTTTTTCAGCCTGAACACTCCCCATGCGAAACCTCGGGGTTGCAGTAATCGACCTGAAATTCGAGACATCTGGAAAACTTGGGAAAAGAGGGACTGCTTCGGATTACACTATTTACAACAGGAAAAGCGAGGACTCGGTTCTTTGCTTCTACGAACCATCTCTTTATCCTGATAAACTAGTCTCGCTTCTCCATTGCCTTAATTCCTCGGACATTGCATTGCTTGTGTTCGATGGCGTGAGCAAGGAGATTGGGGAGTGCATTGTCGCCCTTGATTCGCTTGGGATGAATGGGATTGTGGTTCTTAGAGGGGGGACCAGGGAAGAACTGATGATGATTGCGAAAGGGACGATAGTCGAGAAATACGAGGAATGCGAGAACGAGCCTGCAGCATTGCTACAAAAACTCGACTCGATTACGATTCAGCGGGACTCGGCTGCTCCTCTTCGGGTTCCGGTTGATTCAGCGTTTGTTGTGAAGAGCGTCGGACTCGTCGTCTTGGGGATTGTCAAGGGCGGCACCGTTAAGATTCATGATGAATTGACTGCGCTCCCGTCTGGGAAAAAATCAGTCGTGCGCTCGATTCAAGTGCAGGATAAGGACGTGCAGGAGACGAATGCTGGCGACAGGGCGGGTTTATGCCTGAAGAATGTAGAGCTCGAGGATGTTGAGAGGGGAGTTGAGCTTGTGAGGGGCGATGAGTTTGCAACTGCGAGCGAACTTTCCTGCGAGCTTGAGATGACCAAATTTCAAAGGACTCCGATTTCAGGAACAGAAGACGTGTTTGTCTCATATGGGATGCAGTTTGCGAGCGCAAAGGTTTCCGGGGATGTGAAGAGCGGGGCAAAGGGACAGGTAAAAATTTCGTTCATCAAGCCTTTTTCTTACAAGAAAGGGGATTCGGCGCTGCTGATTGGGGCGAACAGGGGGCTACGAGTGATTGGGAGACTGAGTCTTTAGGTTAATCCCCAAATTCCCCAAGTCTCCTCTGCTTCAAATTTTCAAGAGTAGACCACTTTGTCCGAAGATATTTTTGGAGAGTCTTGTTTGCGAGGTTCTTCTTTACGAAATCGATTGTCCTTTCATCCGATGTATACCCGCTCCCAAAATCAAACCCTACCTCTCGCTTGATTTTCTCGAGCTCCTCGTCCCGCTCGACTTTTGCTGCAATTGAGGCAGCTGAAACAATCGGATATTTTGAATCAGCTTTATGCTCGCTTATTATTTTCGGGATGCTCGATGTGTAATTCCTAATCCTTTTCTCAAATCGTTTTGTGTCCGTGTCCGGAGAATCAACAACGAGGGTCTCGATTTCTTCGCCTTTCAGTCCCTCTGCCAATTTCAAAGCCTCTATTTCATTGAGGCTGTGCTTCTTCATCAGCGAATTCAGCTCCTGGGCAGTAATTTTCACGAGCTTGAAGCGGCAGATTGAGGAGAGTTCCTTATAGAGGCGGGTCCGGGTAGTTGGGGAAAGCTCTTTTGAGTCCCGGGCCCCGATTTTTTTTATTTGTTCGTCTGTTCCTTCCTCGGCAAAAGCTATTCCGATTACCAATGGTCCGATTAAGCACCCTCTCCCTGCTTCATCTGCCCCCGCAATTAGGCTCATGTGTGGGGATTGGGCGAGAAGCAATAAAACATTAAGGTTTGGTTCGCTGTCTTCGCTTCCCGGCCCCTATGTTGTAGATGTCCCAACCAAAATCGCCGGTTCTTCCGAGCTCCTCGCTTATTTGGGAAAGTAGCGAGGACTTCACTGACTCGTATTTGTCGCGGGGCAACTCGACATTGCCTACAGCGCGACGCAGGTTTTTCGAATTGAAGCAAAACATCGAGTCGCGCACGTTCTCGCAGTTGTGGGAGAAATAACTATCTGAACAATCCCTGCATGCATCCATTTCCAAGCAACGGGTGAGCTTCACTGAAAAATAGCAGTTGATGGAAAAGGAGGAGTCGAGCATGCTGTCGCAGCCGAAAAGGTCACTGCATGTCCTGGGCCAGAAGGTGTAACCGCAGTTTTTTGAGTAAACTGGTGCGGAGGAGCGGTAGCAATTTACTGAGGAGAGGCAGTATGTGCAATCTATCAGATTGCTGTTTTCTCCAACTAGTGCATCCACTACGAAGTAAGCAATTCGGCCTATCTTCTCATGGACATTCGACATAGAGATTGCTTCAACGTCTTCCTTACCGAGGCTCGCGAGCTCCCCGAACTTCGCACCCTCGGAGAGAGTTATCGTCCTCTCTTCCGGTATTGGAGGAACCGAGAGGATTATCGGTATTGAGAGGATGCGCTTGCCGCTTATGGCGGAATTGTACTCCTTGATTGTTCTCGTGTGCTTCTTGAGCCAGGCGGAATATTCTTCAATGCCTTTCAGCTGTTTTCCGAGAACGAGGCCGGTCGTGTTCGAGAATGCTCTCTCCATTGGTTCCCTATTGGATTCTTCGTTGGATTCCTCCGAGGAAAGTTCAACTCCGGGCATTCTTTCCCTGCTTCGCCCCACCAATTCAAGAAGCGATGGGAGTCTTTTCTTGGATTTAAGTTCCTGGGTGATTTCAGAGAGCAGCTTTCGCTTTATCCCCAGGTATTTTGTCCTTTCTAGCCCGAGGTTACCGATGGAATGGCGTCTGTTTTTTAGGTTGAAGCAGAAGAAGCACTCATTGCAGTCGATTAGGTTGTATGAGTAGTAGCAGTCTGAGGAGTTGATGCAATTCCAGGCTTCGAAACCGCGCTTCAATCTGACTGTTTGGGTGCAACGTATGCAAAATGAGGACTCGCCGGGGGCATGAGTGCCGAAAAGATCCTCGTTTTGCCTGCCGAAGTTGCAATAAGCTAGGTATTTGCAGTCCGTGAGGATTCCGGTCTCGTACATGTAGAAGCTGTCGCTTATGTTCGAGCTCTTTTCAACATAAGCCGAGTTTCCGAGGATTATGTTCCCGGCATAAAGGACCCTTTCCTGGATTGATTCCGCGAGGGAATCGATGTCCTTCATGTCGTTGATGGACAGTGGCTCGAACTTTTTGTTGAAATTTACTTCGTCGAAGCCTATCCACTTCGACCCATCCTGGTACTCGAATGTGGAATATGCAATCTCCTTTCCGGAGACACTCGATTTGCGGTATTTTGGGGTTTGTATGAGGCCCCTGAGCCACACTTCATATTCCGAAAGAGGTCCCGCGTCCTCCCCAAAGACAACCTTGCAGGTGTTCCGCCACCGCTTGTCGAGAACTCTTTGAAGCGAGTCCATGATTTGGTTAAGTTTTGAAAAGATAAATACCTAGCTTATTGCAACTTCGGCAGGCAA
>JBDRJJ010000126.1:0-2477 GCA_043815135.1 Microcaldota archaeon
AGAGACAGAACCGACCCCCATCACAAGCTACCTGATTGAATTTTACGGGCGGGAATGCCCGCATTGCGTTAGGATGATGCCCGTTGTCGCGGAAGTGGAGGCTGAATTGGGCGTCACGTTCTCAAAGCTCGAAGTATGGCACAACTCGGGCAACAGCAGGATATTTGAGAGTTATGCAGACAAAATCGGGAACGCTTGCGGCGGGGTCGGAGTTCCCACCTTTTTCAACATGAGGACCGGCAGGGCGGTCTGCGGTGAGGTCCCGAAGTCCGAGCTTCTAGTTCTTATAAAGGGCTAGTGGCCCTTTCCTTAGTCCCGATAGCATACGGCAGGTTCTGCAGGTCCCAGTTCGTGAGGGCTCCCCGCACAGCCCGCATGGCTTGGCGGTCCCTTGCAAAACGGGCATGCGGCGCTGCATCCATAAAAAGGAGTCGATGATATTCTTTTTCATATCGCGTTGCCTGCGCTCCATCTCGTCAAGGTCTTCAAATATCCTCCTTCCGAATGAGCCTTTTGAGCATGGACACCGTTCGTAGAGCACCGGGAAGCCCATTTCGAGTGAGTATCGCTTAATCTCCGCGCTTGAGCAGAAATAAAGAGGCTTTATCCTGGGCACAAAGATTTCATTCCTGCTCCTCCTCCCAGGGCCTGAAAGAAGACACAACTCCGGGTTCCCGTTTATGAGATTCATAACAAACGTCCTTGCTTCATCATCAAGATTATGCCCGGTCGCCAACTTGCCCGCCCCTAGCTCCTTTGCCCTCTTGTTCAATATCCATTTTTTCATAACTCCACATATGAAGCAGGGATTCAGGTCAGTTCTTTCCTGCACCACTGATTTTAAGTAGCAGACAGACGACCCGAAATAATCCCTCGTGGAAGCGAGATGGAGCGTTATCCCTTTCTCTTCACAGAATCTCCTTATGTTCGCCCGGTTTTTCCCCGACCATTCTCCAATCCCGATATCAATGTGGAGAGCTTCAACATTGAATTGGTTTTTGTGCATTATTGAAAGAACAGTGGTGGAATCCTTGCCGCCGGAACAGGCAACAAGCACCAGTTCATCTTTCGAGGCCAGCTTGTTTTCCAGTACATCTGCAAGAATTTTCCTCTCAAATCTCTTTGCGAATCCAGAATCCATACGTGCTTTTTCCACACACCGCTTTATTTCTCTTGCCAACATTACGGGAACTGCGGGGTTTATTAAGAATGAAAAATCCACCTTACTCGTGGCGACAATGGGAAAGGTTCACTCAAAGGAAGCGAATGCCGTCGAGAATCCAGACTGGAAGGACGAGGTCGAGCAGGTCACTTACATGCGGAATGCCCCTACTCTTCACATGTTCAAGAAGCCTTCCTGGGCAAAAGAGAAGAGCGCCATGGACTTGATAGAGCCAGTGTCATACGAAAGCATCAAGCATTCCTTCAACCCCTGGAAATCCGTTGCCACATTCCCGATGCTCGTGCTGCTCGCGCTCCCAATCCTTCTCGCTTTCGCCCTCACCTCACTACACCTTGGCGCTTTTCCGGATTCGATGACTGCCCATGCGTTCAGAGGTACGCAATCGGACCCCAATGGTTCCGCGATTCTTACGGGCTTCTGGGCAGTCGCGCTCGTTGCGTTTGTCCCCTGGAGTGCCTCAGTCTGCAAACTCGAGAGCTGGGTCTCAAAGCATCTGGACTAATGCCTTCTTTGCTGCCCAACCGTAAGGTATTTAAACTTAGAGTATTACAAAGTATGAACATGTATGAGCTAGAAAAACCCGAGCTATTTGAGTTCGAGGTAAGGCACAGGGGGGGCTCTTCTCACACTCTCTCGAGAAGCAAACGGGAGATTGTCGAGCTGATTGAGAAGAGCGAATGCGAGAAATGCAACCAGATAATGGATGTGAAGGTGGACAGAAACAACACGAGCGTGGCAATACTCCACTGCCCGAAGTGCAAGGACCAGTACATCTTCCCAGCCGACGTCCTCTGGCTCTAGCCCGGGATTTATCAGGTTTGCCCTATTGTTTGTTACTGCTTTTTTTCCCCAGAACACGGTTTATAAACATTTACTCTCATATATTCCCAGCATCCCGCCATAGCTCAATGGCAGAGCGGTCGGCTGTAGTTTGAATGCACCTTCGAGGTGGAAACCGACAGGTTGTGTGTTCAAATGAAATCCCTTTTCTTTCCCGGGGAAAAGTCGTCGAAGACTTTTCCCGTATTCGGGCATTGCCCGAATATAAAAAGAAAAGGTCTCTCAACACCCCAAAAGAAAGGGCGAGAGACTGAATGAAAAGAAAAGGACTTTCAATCTCCTAAAAGAACACTCGGCAATTTGGAGACAGAATAAATCACACTGGCGGGATTTTTTCGTTTTCTCGTAGTTCGTGCCTTTCTACGTTTTTTTGAGTATCGATTCCCACTTACCCACAACGTCACTTGTTCTCGTAACATCTATGAGTTTTTGCGGGTCAGTTATGAAAACTGGC
>JBDRJJ010000127.1:0-3190 GCA_043815135.1 Microcaldota archaeon
ACCTTGGGATTAAGCCCGCGACCCAGTTGAGGGTGCTGCCTTACGCCGGGGACGTGACCCAGTATCAGGGCCCTGAAGACCCGAAGACGGTGCCACTAGCGGATCTGATTGCAGCCAATAAGGCCGCCAAGGACAGGTTGCGCGTGGCGGAGGGGATTACTGAGCAACTGCAGCCGTATCCGAACGTTCACGCATTCGGCGAAAAACTCGCTGAACTTAACCCTGACGTCGTGCACAACGGGGAAGTGGGATACATAGTCAATGAAAACCCTTTACAGGAATTCGATCCGCGGAAAATGGAGCATGGATTGAAAAAAGTTCCTATGCCGGAAACAATCGAAGAGGGTTTTCTTAGGTGCTGGAGCATGCCGAGCCAGTCAGTCACGGGATACCAGAGAGCGCTTTATCTTGGATACGGCGTGGAAGCAGGCCGAAGATTCCTGAGGCGTTCAGTAGACAAGGAGTCACGCAGGAGGGTTATCGACGATAAGCTGGGGGAGGGAACCGCAGACCAGCTGGGACAGTTTCAAACGCATATTATTGCAGACATCTACGAAGAGCCACGGCAGAGGCCGGAATACAAGTATTATAAACCGGAGATGATAGAGCCGCTGGACCCGGGTGAGCCTCACTTCAGGGCTCTGTGCAATGCAAGCCAATATGGTTTCGAGGCCTTGGACCCTGAGGTAGGCTGCAGAGCATTCGAGGACGGGCAGGCTAGAGAAAGCTTCAACAAGGATTTAGAGCAGGCTTTTTGGAGTGTTAACCCCCACAGAATAGACCAGCACGTGGAGGCTACGCCGGAAACAAGAAGGAGAGTAACCCAGCAGATGATCGGGGACTTCGGGCTGGAGGGAGTCCGGACGGAGCTTATCGACGTGAGGAATCCGTCACTTGCAGAAGAGAGAGAATTCGTGGATTCACTGAACACTGCAATAATGAAGAAGTACGGGTAAAAACTATTTTTTGCCTAAATCCTGTTTCGCCTTACCCCACATCTCGGCTTCTTTTTCCGCGTTGCCCATCCGCCCGTAATTGGCTGCAGCGTCACCCCACGCGTGAGCCAACTCGAATAACTCCGCCGCCTTGCTGAAACAACCCTGCTGCTGCTCCTCCTGACCTAGCGTGAAAAACCTGGTCCTGGCCTCGTCGGGAGGCAACGGTTTTAGGACAGTTCGAGCCATATAGAAGATGCACCGTTTACTGATAGGGAGGAGAATATTAATAAAAAGTTTTTCGGGTTTATGCTGCGCGACTTGTGGCGGCCCTTGAGGTTTTCCGTTTCCTAAGGTCTTCCTTCATGGCCTCAAGGTCCGGCGGCGTGTAGAGTATCATGCGGGCAGTAATGACGTCTTCGAGTTCTTCATCGCTTAAGCCGAATCTCCTCGCCTTCCAGAGGTTAGTCTCATCCCTGATTATGCTGTTTCGGAGTTTATCCCATCCGTCTGGAGTAAGCAGATTCAAGGCTTTGGCATGCGCGTCCTCGAATCGTTCCCTGTCCCCGAAAAACAATCCCTTAAAGAGGATGTCCGCATTCTCCGGCAACACTGATTCTATAGAGGCTGTGTCTACGTTGTGACCTTTAATGAACGTCGTCTCGCAGAGAGGCAATTCACTCCTATGTTGGATTATCTCAGGAAATCTTGAGAGAACAGTTACTCCTGCACCAACCACTCCATATTCAAGATCACTAACTTTGTCCATATAGCCCTTCGACGTACTACCGATAATTACCCAGCCGACAAGCTCAGGGTGGTTTTCAATCAACTCCTGCCCGATTCCCGCACACAAATCAAGTCTCCGCTGAACGAGAGCAGGGTCAGGGTGGGCTAACGCAGGCTCGCGGAAGTCTATGAGTCGTCCCATAAAAGCCTTCTTCCCAGCATCGTCTAACACGAGAACTCCTGAGTCTCCGGCCTCTTCAGCAGGCTCCGGAGAAGCCACGCCTGATTTACGAGCATCAATAGCCTCCAGCGCATCCTGCGCATTCTCCTGCACAAAACGGTGTTCGTCTTGCACAAGTTTGCCTAGAAGAGGTGCGGCCGCATCAGGGTGAAACCCGCCCAAAACCTCAAGCGCCTTTATCGCAGTCAGGCGAACATTCATACTTTCCGCTCCGGCAAGAGATTCTATTTCCGCCATCGCCTGGTCGCAATGTCTGGCACCGAGAGCGCCCATGCTTCTGGTGACTGTAGCTGAGTTGCCATAAAGCGGGTCTCGTGCAAGTTTTCCAAGCTCTGGTATGACTCTGTCAGAGTACAATTCGCCGAGAGCACTCAACGCTCTTAGAGTATCCACTGAGACAACAGGGTTCGCATCTCTTGTGAGCGCCAGTATCTCTGAGAGGGCTTCATCAGGGCGGGCTAATCCGACGTCTATCAACTTGTCTATGGCAATCTTGCGCATTGGATAGTGTTCCTGGGGATTCCTGATCAGGTTACTAGAAGCAGCTACGACTTCTGCTGCGTGTTCTGCAGGTATTTCCTTGGGTAGAGCCCATAAGACTGCGAAGGCTGTGACGAAATCGCGACTGCCCTCATCACGCAGCGTATCCATGAGGAAACTGGTTTTCTCGGCATCGCCGCGTGAATCATATATCTGCCGCCTCAGGAGAATCCACTCAGGCTTCGTTCTCTCACCAGCTGAGGGAACATCCTGAACGATTTTGGCTTTCTTGATTGTCCGGGGCATAAAATAATTCTGGGAAAAACATGAATTAATACCGCACGAAGAAATGATTTCCTGATTATGGCGTCCGCCATCTGGTGTGTGCTCACTCCCGATAACTCATTAATCTTCCGAAGGCTCTCGTCTGCTCCGGATTCATGGGCATTACTATGAAGTTTGTTGGCGCGAATGGTGTTAGGGAACCCAATGTCGCAGATGTTTCAACAAATGGTTCTACGCCCAAAACTTTTTTTATGAAAGGGATTGTCTCAAACTTTATCCCGTGTTTAGCCCCTATCCCAAACCAAGGTGCGAGCTCACGGAGCCTTCCTGCGTACAAAAATACTCCGTCTGGCTTGAGTTTACCCGCGCAAGCTTCGAAAAGCTCGTCTACTGAGTCTTGTTCCTGCCACACAGGGTCTTTGGCAAGGTTCGGGTTCCGGAGGAAAATAAGATCCTGGTTGCCGAGAACACGCTTGTCGCGTGGATAATCCTGAAAACTAACATCAACTATCCTATACTT
>JBDRJJ010000128.1:0-6437 GCA_043815135.1 Microcaldota archaeon
TGCGCAAGCGGATTCGAACCCAGGTCTCAAGCTCCGCAAGCTCGCGTCCTATCCGGACTGGACTATGGGGGCGCTGGGAGTATTGGAGCAAGAGAGGGTTTTTAACATTTGAGGTTGATACAATAGCCCTGTTCATTAAAGGTGATTATATGGCTTTGAAAAACTGCTCATCTTGCGGCAGGCAGACCAAGGAATACGCTGAGTTCCCCTGCCCGAGCTGCGGCGAGGAGAAAATTGTCAGGTGCTACCACTGCAGGGAGGTCATAAACCCCTACTCGTGCAAGAGATGCGGCCGCGACGGCCCGTAAGTTTTGAGGTGTTATTGATGGGTAAAGTTGCAGCTCTCATGAAAGTGTTTCCAGAGGATATGGACAAGTTCGAGAGCATCAAGCAGGCAATCCAGGAGCAGGTGAAGCCTGCAAGCATCGTTGAGGAGCCAGTTGCCTTTGGCTTCAAGGCGCTCAAGGTGACAATAGTGCGGGACGACAAGGAGGGCGTCGGCAACGTCGAGGAAGTTGTCAGGGCAATCCCGGGAGTCTCGCAGGCCGAGATTACCGATGTTGGGCTAATCAGCTAACAACTCTTTCTTTATCTTTTCAACTGATTTCTTTATCCTCCCCCAGTGCGAGCCTTCCCAGTAGACTTTCTTGCATGATTCGCAGAGCCAGAAGGAGGAATTGCGCTCGAGGACTCCGGCTGGAACGTTGGCGTTTCCCCCTACTCGCTCCCTCCCGACAATTTCGAGCTCGCCGTTGCATTGGGGACAGAGCGTTTTATTCGGAAAATCAATCGAAAGCTTAAGTTCGCCAAGGACAAATGCCACCTGGGATTCAACTTCCACATCTCGGGGGACAAGAAGAGCCCTAACTCCTCTCTTGCTCGCCCTCGAGGCGAGTTCGACATCCTGGGTGAGGAGGATTCGTTTTGTTTCTTTTGCGAGTTCGAGCATTTTTTCGTCTTCCGTAAAATCCGGATAGACGGTGTCATACCCCACCATCCTCATCCACCTGGCCAATTTCTTCAGCATGATGTCGGCGAGGAAGCCGGGAAACATAATTTAATTATTCCCGAGCAACTATTTAACTGGTTCAGATGATTTCCTCAATATCCCTCACGAACTGGAGGTCCCACGAATCCTCAAGGCTCGAGTTCTCGAAGGGGACGAACATCATAATCGGCATCATGGGCTCGGGGAAGAGCTCAGTCGTCGATGCAGTCTGCTTTGCCTTATTCGGGAATTTCCCGGCGCTCCAGCACAGGAAGCTCAAGCTTTCGGAGGTCATTCGCTCAAGGCCAACGCAGCAGGATGAGGCGAAAGTCGAGCTTGAGCTGGCGCTCGGCGAGTCAAAATATACACTCTCCCGAACCATTCGCTTTGATGGCGCGAGCAGCGCAGAGGTCAGGAAAGACGGAAAGCTTCTTGAGGCCCAGCCAAAGCGCGTTAACGAGCTTATCGAGAAACTCCTTTCCATTGACTACGACCTCTTCACGCGCGCAATCTACTCCGAGCAGAACAACATCGACTACTTCCTCGAGCTTGCGCGGGGCGACAGGAAAAGGCAGATGGACGAGCTCATAGGGATTGACCGGTTCGAGACCGTCCGCTCCGAGATAGTAAAGGCAGTCAACAGGCTGAAACAGTCAATCTCCGAGAAGGAGTCCTTCATAAAAGGGGCGGACAGGATGAAGATTGAGGCGGAGCTCGCGAACAGCAAGGGCGAGAAGGAGAGCATCGAAAAAGAGCTCTCGCTCTTAGCATATTCTCTACAGTCTCTTTCTTCCGAAAGGCTTTCTCTGGAAAAATCCCTCTCTGCGCTCGAGTCGCAGCGCTCCGAGCACCGGAAGCTGTCAGAAAGAAAGTTCGGGCTTTCGCACGCAGTCGAATCGACATGCAAGAAGCTTAGTTGCAAGCCAGAGGACCTCGACGAGAAAACCCTCAAGTTCCAATCAGAATCCCTAAAAGCAAAGATGAGCCTGCAAAACAAGGAGCTGGAAGACCTCGAAGCTAGCGGCGCAAAGCTCGCGGCCGAGTTGGGCTCGAGAAGGGCAAAGCTCAACGACATCGAAGAAAAAGCCCGGAGAAGGGCAAAACTCGAATCCGAGCTGATTCAATTGCTCGAAGGGAAAACACTCCGCGACATCGAAAAGGAAATATCCTCCATCACGTCAGACTTCAACTCAGGGGTAGAATCCCTTGGGAAGATGCGCGCCCACGTGAATGACGCATTCGAAGCCAACACCAAGCTCGAGGGGGGCGAGGGAAAATGCCCCACCTGCGAGTCTCCGCTCAGTGAAGGGAGGAAAAACGAGCTACTCCAAAAAAGAAATGCTGAACTGGAGAAGATTGGGGGCGAGATGAAAGCTCTTGAAAAGTCCCTCGCGCATAAGCAGGCAGTTTTGAAAAAATCCCAGGAGAAGCTTTCCAAGGCGAGCTCGCTCGAGGCGAAACTCTCGGAACTGGAGGCGAAGGAAGGGAAGGGGGAACTCGAGGCAGAGATTGCAAAGAGGGAGAAAGAGAGGGATGAGCTTGAGAAGAAACTCAAGGGGCAGAGGGCATCTGCTTTGCTTGATGAGGGCTCGTTGAGGGTTCTCGATGAGAAGCTGCGCCTTTCCGCAACTGCTCGCGAGCTTTCGGAACTCGAGAAGAGGCTCGCTATGTCCAAATTCAATGAACACGATTACGAGCTGGCTAGGGACAAGGTGGGAGCGGTTCGCGTTTCTGAAGGGGGGGCAAGGGCCAAGAAAGAAGGCTTGGAAAGAGAGGCAAGGAAAACTGGGGAGGTCATGAAGCTCGTGACCGAAAAGCTGGCCCAGCTGGACATCCACTCAAAGTCCATCTTAGGGATGAATTCCTCCATAGAGCAGCTGTCGATTTTCGGGAACTGCGTCACAGAAACCCAGCGGGAGCTGAGAGAAGAGCTCTTGACCGCAATAAACGCTACGATGTCCCAGGTATGGTCGTCAGTCTATCCATACGCCGACTATTCTGAGCTGAGGCTCTCTGCGGATGACAAGGGGTATGAGCTCGAGGCAAGGATTGGCGAAGCGTGGGTTCCAGTCGACGGGGTTGCGAGCGGTGGGGAGCGGGCCCTCTCCTGCCTCGCGCTCAGGATTGCTTTTGCGATGGTGCTTGCCCCGAACCTGAACTGGCTTATCCTCGACGAACCCACGCATAACTTGGATGAGGAAGCAGTCCGCTCGCTCTCGTCGGCTTTCCACGAGAAGATTCCAGAAATCGTGGAGCAGACTTTCATAATAACTCACGACGAGAACCTAAAGGACGCGGCAAGCGGCTCGCTCTACCAGATTTCAAGGAAGAAAGACGAGAGCGAGCCGAGCAGGATTGAAAGACTTTGAAGAAAAAACGAACAGGACGGGGTCCCGGCATCCTCCTGAGCGGGTTGAAGCTTTGAAACCCATCTATGCCCATTGGGACGATTCTTACGCCCTAGAGTGGAGGAGGAGCTTCGGCCCACCAATTCGGCCGACGAATTTCGAGTGTGTGATTTACCGGCAGGAGATGAAAGCATTCTCAAAGGATTCAAAAATCCTAATGATGGGCTCGACTCCGGAGATAAGGGACATCGTCAGCCACCTGGGCCTCAGCCTCGTTGTCGTGGACGAGAGCGAGAAGAACTACTCCGACATGAAAGGGCTTATGGGGTGTAGCGAGAGGAAGGAGACATTCATAAAAAAGAAGTGGGAGGAGATGGGCTTTGATGGGGAGTTCGACCTCGCGCTCGGGGACGCTGTACTCTCAGTGATTCCGAGCGAGAGCGCAAGGAAAGTCATCGAGAACGTCAACAAGGCGCTCAAGACCGGAGGCAAATGGATAGTCCGCGTCATGCTCTACTCAAACGGGGAGGATTTCATAAGCCCGGATACCCTAAACGGCAGAATCAACAAGTGCATTACGAAGCAGGAGGTCTACGAGCAGCTCCTCGTTCCGTTTCTTGCATATTACAAGAACGAGGCAGGGGGCGTTGTGTTGAGCGAGATTTACGAGAAGATGAAGCGCGACGTCGAGAAGGGACTGTTTCCCAAAGTGTGCCTGGATGTTTTCAATGCCCTGGGGAAATACGAGGAGGAAACGTTTCTCATGGAGCGCAACCTGTTCGAGAAGTCCCTGAAAAAGATGTTCCAAATAGAAAAGGCAGTGGATGACACCGAGCCGTTCTCGAGGCACTGGCCGATTTATGTCTTGAGGAAAAAATAGCCGAGCACTGGAAAATCCCACCCGAAATCGTTTTTAAACTCCCGACTCAACGTTAGCCCATGTACTTCCGCCACCCGAGCATACGCAAGGGTCAGCTCCAAATGATGGAGGACATACTTGGGGCGCTTGAAAACAAGAAGCACATCCTCTGCCACGCCCCGACTGGGATGGGAAAGACCGACAGCTCGCTCTCCCCGGCACTCACATACGCCCTTGAGAACGGCCAATCCATCTTCTTCCTCACCCCGAAAATCTCCCAGCACAAGATTGCGGTGCAGGCCTTGGGTGGAATCGCGGAGAAGCACTCGCTCTCCTTTAGGGCAGCGGATTTGGTCGGGAGGAGGCACATGTGCCCAGACGCCTCTCTCCTCTCGCTCGATTACGACGGTTTTTACCAAACCTGCAAGAAAAGGAGAGTTGAGGAGCGGTGCGGATTCTATGCGAACGCCCGGGGCTTCACGAGAGCACAAGAACGAGCGGCCGCGAGGAACCTCGAGAAGATAATGAAGGGATACGGGCCCGTGCAGGGCCACGAGGAAGTCGCACGAAGATGCATTGAGGAGGAGTGCTGCTCCTACGAAGTGGCAGCGAGAATAGCCTCCGAATCCCAGGTCGTGGTTGCCGACTATTTCCAGTTGATGAACCCGGAGATACGGGCAATATTCCTCTCGCGGAGCAAAAAGAGGATTTCCGATTCCATAGTCATCATAGATGAGGCGCACAACCTCGCCCCCCGTGTTCGCGAGCACTTGTCATCAACAATAAACGCGCACACGCTGAAGCGTGCCCTTACGGAAGCCAAGCTCCTCGCCTCGGAATTGCCCATAAGGAAGCTTCTGGCAAAATTCGAGAAGAGGACAGAGAAGGAGCTTGAAGGCAAAACGGAGATGCTCACGCAAACCGACTACTGGTTTGGGCTTCTTTCAGACTCGGGCTTCGACATAAAAACAGCTGCAGACTCTTTCGAGCAGCTTGGCCGCGAGTATCTTGAGAAGACAAGCAGGCGATCCTCCGCCCTGAAGCTAGCTTCATTCACGAGGAAATGGGGCGAGAGCGGGGAGGGGGACATCCGAATCCTGAGAAAAAAGGGAGGATGCTCGCTTTCCAAGCGATGCCTTGACCCGAGCAGGGCCACATCGTTTCTGAACACTGCCCACTCGGCGATACTGATGAGCGGCACGCTTCTCCCCCTCGAGATGCACCGCGACCTCGTAGGCCTCGCGCCGGAAAGAACGATTCTCAAGGAATACGAATCCTCCTTCCCGAAGGACAACACGCTGAACATAATTGCAACCAATTCAACCACCAGGTTTTCGAAAAGAAGCTTCGAGGAATACTCGAAAATCGCGAGAACAATCGATTTGATTGTTCCGACTGTCCCAGGGGGAGTGGGCGTTTTCTTTCCGTCCTACAAAGTTCTCTCTGGCGTGCTCCCCCTATTGAATTCCAAAAGCCTGCTCGTGCAGAAGGAGAAGATGACTCCGAAAGAGGTGAGCGGGCTCCTCTCCCGATTCGTTTCTTCGGAGCGGGGAGTCCTTTGCGGGGTCCAAGGGGGTTCTCTCGCAGAGGGGATAGACATGCCGAACGGGGAGATGAAGTGCGCGATAATGGTCGGGATTGCGCTCGAGGAGATGAATATCGAGGTTGAGGCGCTCATCGACTATTACGAAGGGAAGTTCGGAAAAGGGTGGGAGTACGGCTATCTCTATCCCGGGGTCATAAGGGCCCTGCAAGCTTCGGGGAGATGCGTAAGGAGCGAGAGGGATAAGGCAGTGCTCGTGTTCCTGGACGAGAGGTTCAAGTGGAAGAACTATTCACGGTGCTTCCCGCGAAATTTCGAGTGCTCGGTCACTCCTGAACCAGAAAAATATTCGGAAGCTTTCTGGGCCTCAGATATTTGAGCGAGACCTCGCGGCCCCCCTCATCGTAAGAGATGCTCTTCCTTCCCAAATTCCTAAGCGTAATCGCAAGCCCTGCCCCGCAGTCTTTCGGGTTCCAGCTCTCGAGGATTGCGACAGGCGCGACCTCGTCTTCCTTCCTCTCCGCTTCTTTCAGCGCCTTTTCGTAATCGAAAGATTTCCCCTCATCCTTCACCTTTACCTCAACGCCGGTCAGGGTGACCTTCCACCTCACCCGGGTCTTCTTTTTAGTGTTGAAAAGGTTCCCGTGCTTCACTTTGTTGTAAATAGCTTCGGAGAACGCCCACTGGAGCTTCGTCATC
>JBDRJJ010000129.1:0-3686 GCA_043815135.1 Microcaldota archaeon
CGCGTGGACGTCCTCGAGCTCTTCCTTTAGTTCGAACTTGCCCCCCTGGTCCAGAGCGATGACTTTCTTCAGTCCTAAGATGAGCTTCTCGCTTTCGCTCTTGCTGAGAACTCCTGCTTTCGCAAGCACCTTGACATGTGCAATCGAGCCGATGGCGTCCCAGGTTATCAGTTTCCTGTCGAGCATTATATCTTCCCCCGAAAGGAACCCCTCAACCTCTTTAGGCACGTCCTCGCCTTTCTTGCTCCAGATTTTCATGGAAAACAATAGGATGAACTAAGAATAAAAAACAAGCAGGTGGGGCCTCGCGGGGCCCCAGTTGTCATCACTTATTGTGCTTCCGTATCTCGTTTGCCATCACTGTGTTCAGGCCCCAGAGCTTGATGAACCCTATCGCATCCTTCTGGTTGAACGTCGTGCCCTTGTCGTAGGTCGCAAGGAGCTTGTCGTAGAGTGCGTGTTCAGAGCCCCTCCCCACAACCCGGAGGCTTCCCTTGTAAAGCTTCAGCTTGACCCAGCCATCAACGTATTGCTGCGATGCGGTCACGTAAGCGTTGAGGGAGTTCATCAGCGGGGAATACCAGAGACCTCGGTAAACGAGGTCGCCCCAAGCCTTGTCTATGACCGGCTTGAAATCGTTCTCCTCGCGGGTCAGCACATATTTCTCAAGGTCTTTGTGCGCCGCTATGAATGTCACTGCAGCTGGGCACTCGTAATTCTCCCTGGATTTTAGGCCGACCACCCGGTCCTCCATGTGGTCTATCAATCCAACCCCGTTTCGCCCTGCTATCTCGTTGAGCTTCTCGACCATATCGACTGGATTTGTGACTTTGCCTCCTTCGCAGTCCAGCTCGACTGGCACCCCTTTCTTGAAAGATATTTTCACAGTCTCGGTCTTGTCCTGCGCCCTGTGCGGGAGAGAAACCCACTCGTATGCATCGTCTGGCGGCTCAGTGGCAGGGTCCTCGAGGACTCCGCACTCTATGGAGCGACCCCAGAGGTTCGCGTCAATGGAATAGGGCGAGTCCTTCTTCACCGGAATCCAGATGTTCTTCTGTTGCGCGTATTCAATCTCCTCGTCGCGCATGAGGCTCCAGTCCCTAACCGGAACGATAATCTTCAGGCTCGGGTCGAGCGCCATGAAAGAGACATCAAAGCGGACCTGGTCGTTCCCTTTTCCAGTTGAACCGTGGGCAACTGCCCCTGCCCCTTCCCTTTTTGCGACTTCGACTAGGTGCTTTGAGATAAGCGGGCGGGCGAGGGCGGTGGAGTTCGGGTAGGCGCCTTGGTACATGCAGTTCGCCTGCACGGCCTTCCAAGCGTAGTCCTTTATGAACTCGTCTTTCGCATCGATGAAGTAGTGCTTCGCCCCGAGCTTCTCGGCCTTTTCCTTTATCGACTTCTTGTCCACGTTGCTGTACTCTTTCTGACCTAGGTCCAGTGTGACCGCGATGACCTCGCAATTACAGACATCCTGGAAGAGCTTGATCATTATCGAAGTGTCCACTCCCCCCGAGTAGGCGAGAACAACTTTCTTGACTCCCTTGTATTGCGAAACGTCAATGCTCTTTTTTATTCTTTCAACTAACCCCATGGCAATCACCTCAAGCACAAGCTAGCGAACTGAGAAATAGCCTCCTCTCTTGATGTATCTCGCATAGCCTCCCATGTGAATTGTGTCTCGAAAGGTATTTAAGCCATTTTCGGCCAAACAGAACCTAAAGAGGGATTTGAAATCCAAAAACGGCTGGTGCGATGTCTGAAAAAACTGTTGTCGCGAAAGTCTATGACGCTCTCGACGAGGACTTGTATTTAAGGAGCGCGATAAGGCTGGGTATCGCAAACCTCTCGGCAGTTTCTGAGAGATTGCGGAAGGAAGCCGCGCCAAATGCGAGCGTGGAAGCTGTCCGAGCTGCTGTCAGAAGATATGTTTCCGATATGGGGGACGAGGAAACCGATATCAACCTCACGCGCCTGCTTTCGAACACCGGCTTCTCTTTGAGGAGCAACATCTCCGTCATCCAAGCCTACCAGGATAAACGGGTGATGATGAGGCTTGACGATACGCTCCAGAAAATCGGGAAGGAGTTCAACATCATCAGCTCCGGACATGCAATCACAGTCATTGCTGGCGACGAGAGCGTCCAGGAAGTGGTAAAGGCCATTGGGAAGGAGAACCTCATCGGCTATAGGCGCGGGCTTCACGCTATTTATCTGAACTCTGGAAAGGAGATTAAGACCACCAGGGGCTTTGTCGCATTCGTTACCTCGCTCCTCCATAGGAAGGGGATAAACCTAATCGAGTTCTATTCATGCTACACTGACACAGTGCTCATTGTTTCCAGGGAAGACTCGCTCAAGGCTTACGAGCTCCTTGATAGGATAGTCGGGAAGAGAAAGGGCATACACGCGGGGGATTGAATGAAAATTCTTGTTACAGGCGCTGCTGGATTTATTGGGAGCCATTTGTCGGACAGGCTCCTCAGGGAAGGGCACGAGGTGGTCGGGGTCGATAACCTTTCCGCGGGATTCCTGCGCAATATTCCGAAACACAATAAATTCAAATTCAGGATGCACGACGTTAGGGATGAGAGGAAAATGCTCGAATCGTGCCGGGGGATTGAATTAATCTTTCATCTTGCGGCAGACCCGCTTGTGAAGGAGAGTGCCGAACGGCCTGTGGCGAGCTTCGACATAAATGTGAGGGGCACTCTTTCGGTTCTTGAAGCAGCGAGAAGGACAAGCGTTGAGGGGTTTGTGTTCGCTTCCACCTCGGCAGTCTACGGAGACGCGAGGATTTTCCCGACACCGGAGCTACATCCGTCGATTCCAATCAGCAACTATGCAGCCTCGAAAATTGCCGCTGAAGCCTACATCTCAGCCTATTCCTCGACTTACGGATTCAGGGGAACTGTCCTTCGGTATGCCAACATATTTGGACCGCGTTCCGAGCATGGGGTGATGCACGATTTCTACTTCAAACTGAAAAGAAAACCGAAGGAGCTTCTGATTCTTGGGAATGGGAAACAGGCAAAGTCGTATCTTTACATATCGGATTGCATTGATGCGACTGTTGCAGCTTACAGGAAGCAGAAGCCCTCGTTCGACTTCTACAATGTCGGGAGCGACAGGATGTACACTGTCAACGAGATTGCCGATGTTGTAAGCAAGGACATGAAGCTTTCCCCGAAATACTCCTACACTGGGGGGGTGCGGGGCTGGGTAGGGGACGTCAACAAAATGAGGCTTGATGTGAGAAAGCTCAAGAACCTGACTGGCTGGAAACCCAAGGTGTCGTTCAAGCATGGAGTGAAGCTCTATTTGGAGTGGCTTGGGACTAGGAAGGGGTAGCCCATTATTGCTTAATTTTGAATATCCTTACTGTGGATATTTGAAGGCCGCCTGGGTCGTCTTCTGGGTAGACCAGCTCAAAGCCGTCGATTCTCCCTAGGAAGAAGCCCTTGTAGAAATTCGAATCATACGCCTCGCCCTTCTTGTCAGCAAGGCCGGATTGGCCGTCATACCAAACCTCGGGGTAAGCTGCAATATACCGGCCGTACTGTCTCCCTTGCAATGAAACCTGGTCCATCGGGATGATAACTGCCCTGTTTATTGTGACCACTCCCTCACTCATGTCGAAGTTCTGGGGCGGGTTTGATTGGTCGGTGTTGAAGAGAACAGTGACT
>JBDRJJ010000130.1:0-2035 GCA_043815135.1 Microcaldota archaeon
CCTTCGCTCTTGCTGATGGAAGGGTTCACGCATGCTTACGCCCTTTACCTGGGTCCGTCTTTCCTGTTATCAAAATTGAAAGGGGATTTCGAAGTCCTTTCCAAGCTGGGCTCGATTCTCGAGAAGAGAAAATCCATATCCAAACTGAGAAAAGCAAGCGACAGGGGTATTCTCTCTAGCTACCTATCGGATTTGCCGACCTACCGGGCCCCAGGCTTTGCTAAGTATCTAATCTTTCCCTTCAACTTGTTGTTCAGAGCCAATCGCTCGCTTATCCTTCTTCTTTCCTAGAGTCCACAATCCTGTTCAGTGAATCGAGAATAAGAGCTGAGAAGATTGAGAGCATCCCGGTTAAGAGGAAGAAAACGGTGATTATGGTCGGGCCAAAGGGAAGAGCCCTATTTACGTTGTATAAATCGAGAGTGTAAAGTCCGAATAAACCCCCTATCAGGAGGCTCGCCAAGCCGATGAGTCCGAAAAATGCAAACGGTTTCCTCAGCCGTATCATGTCGACCAGCGCAGTGGTGACTGTAAATCCGTGCAGAAGGGCATTTCTTTTTGACGCGTGGTCCAGGTACCTGACTTTTATCGGCACTTCAGCTATTTTCAGGCCCGCATCAGAGGCCTTTACCAGTATCTCCGAGCCCGCGCCCATCCCGGAGTTCTTAATCCCAACGAGTGCCTTTAGCGCTTTTTTGTTGTAAGCCCGAAAGCCGCTTTGGGTATCGCTCACCTGGGCCCCGGAGCCGAGGTTCGTCATTGTGTTGAGTGCAGAAATGCCGGCTTTCCTATACCTCGGGATGTCGTTTTCGGAAAGAAACCTGCTCCCGACTACCACGTCAAATCCTTCGCCCAGTGCTTTCAAAAGCTTCGGAATGTCTGCAGGGTCGTGCTGCCCGTCGCCATCGATTATCACGAGTGCATCCGATTTTTCCTTGAGGCCCGTTTCCAGGCAGGTGTTGATTGCCGCACCGTAGCCCATGTTTTTTTCGTGGCGTATCACTTTTGCCCCGGTTGCCTTTGCGACCTTTGCAGTAGAATCGGCACTTCCGTCATCGACAACGACAACTTTTCCGTATTCCCGCGAAAGTATCGCGACGCTCGCAATCCTCAGCTCTTCGTTGAAAGCGGGTATGCAGGCAATCGTTTTCACAACGTTCATTTGCGTTCACAATTTAAATAAGCTTCACGGTTCATTGACGGCCGGGTTCCATATTCCTATGGTCCAACATATAATAAACAAAGGCCCCCCCAGACACTAAAAAGAATATCGACGAAGAGATGAGCGTTGCAATGGCCCCTCCCTCAAGTCCCCTCTCAGGCACAAGAACATACAGGAGCAGGATGTTGACCGGGACAATCAAAAGGGAGAGCGCAAGCGGAAGCGTTTCTTTTCCCTGGCTCCAGAGTATGCTCACGAGGAAATTCGCTGCACCAAAAATTACCATCCCGATTACGAGTATTGAGAACGCCCCGGCCCCGCTCTCGCCATAAAGCGGCCCATAGAAAAGAGTCAGGAGCGGTTTGGCAAACAGGACGAACACGGGCGCAATCGGCACTATGAAGGCGAGGGATTTCAGGAACCTCGTTGCGAGCTCTCTCCTGTTCTCAAATGTGAGCTTTGCTGCCTGGGGGAGCAGAACGAAAGCTATCGCGTTGCTCATGTAAAATGGAATCCTCCCGGTGATTCCCGCGGTATTATAAAAAGCAGCCTGCTCGGGCCCCATGAGGAGCCTTATTGCAAAGAGGTCCGAGTGAATGAACGCGACCATCAGTATGTTCGTTGCAAGTATCCTCAAAAACGAGGAGTTGATGTCAATTGCAGTTTTGTCCTCCTCCCCTGAGAGCCAGCCGTAATAGAGCGCAAGCGGGAACACGACCACGGCATAGCCAAACGGGAAAGAGGCCGTTGCTCCAACAAGCTCAAGCCCCGCATAAACAAGAACCACCGAGGCTATGATTCTCACTGCCATCGGCAGATTGAAGACAACTGAGAGCGAGAGCACCCTCTCCTTCCCTTGGAAATATCCGTTTT
>JBDRJJ010000131.1:0-4382 GCA_043815135.1 Microcaldota archaeon
CGAAGTTCTTGATGTCCTCGAGTCCCATTCCCCCCCAAAAATCCTGTTGCACTGCTTTTCTGGAAACAGCGAGGAGGCGAAGCGGGCTAATGATTTGGGCTATTTTGCAACAATCCCCCCCGGGAGCTCGAAGGCGAGGAGAAAAGTAATTAAAGCCCTTGACCTAGATAATCTACTGCTTGAGAGTGATGCACCCTATTGAGGGAAAACCCCGCTTTCAGCTCTGGAATCAGCAAAGACGATTGCATGCGGGAAGGAAATCGAGCTTGAAGAAGCGATAAGGAAAACTTCAATCAATGCATTGAAATTCTATGGAGTAGATTGAATGGTCATAGACAAACTCAGGGCCGCCCTCAAATCCAGGACAGCCAGAAACATAGCTTTTTTCGTAGACGGTCCAAACGTAATACGAAAGGACATCAACATCGACCTATCGGAAGTGAAGAAGAAGGTCGAGAAATATGGGAACATCAAGGTCTGCCGGGTCTACCTGGACCAGTACGCCTCAGACAAGCTCATCGAGGCGGTCACGAACCAGGGCTACGAGCCCATCATCACCACCGGAGATGTCGATGTGACAATGGCTGTTGATGCAATGCAACAGGTCTACAACCACCGGATTCAAATCATCGGCCTCATGACCCGCGACATCGACTTCAGGCCAGTCATCATAAAGGCGAAAGAGCTCGGGAAGGAGACGATTCTAGTGGGTGCGGAGCCGGGCTTCTCGGCTGCACTGAAGAACACTGCGGACATCGTGCTCATAGAAAAGAGGCGCTAACATCCCTTCCGTCGAAAGCCTTATAAATTATATCCGGTTAAAGGATGCGCGAAGTTTTGGTTTTTTGAGGTGAAAAAATGAGCGAGAAGAGACCATTTGACATATTGAACGGCGCCCTGAACAACAGTGTTCTGATTAGGCTAAAGGGTGGCGTCGAGGTTAGGGGGAAGATGGCGTCCTACGACGTGCACATGAACCTAGTGCTCGAGAACGCAGAGCAGCTCGAGAACGGCGAGAGCAAGAGGAAGCTAGGTACAATGCTCGTGCGCGGGGACAACGTAGTGTTTATATCCCCGAGCTTCTAGAATATTAACGTGGGCCCGTAGCGCAGCGGTAGCGCGTCCGCTTGGCGTGAACACTTCTAAAGTTTCCAAAATGCGGAAGGCCAGGGGTTCAAATGAAATCCCTTTTCTTTTCAGATTTGGGCTGACGCCCAAATACAGGAAAAGTTGTTGGCAACTTTTCCTTCGAAAAAAGAAAAGGTCTCTCAACGTCCCAAAAGAAAAACAGGGCTTCTGACAATCCCCTCGGGTCCACTCTTTTTATGTTCCAACAACCAGCGTTTCAGTAATCTTCCTGATGGCTGCAACCGCCGACATAGCCGCAAGAGCGCTAGTCTTTGGGTTCTCAGTGGATGGTAAATTCTCAGTCCTACACGCCATCCCCCCGAACTCGCCAACTGCAATAATTTCGTGCTTGTTGAGCTTAGCTTCCGGGTCAGCGACAATCTCAATTTTCACAGGCACCTTCCCTGAAGCGAGCTGCAAGGCTGCGGCCACATTGATGTTTGCAGGGAACTTCACTACTGCCTCTTCAGGAGTCCCGGAAAAGATAACCTTTCTTTCATTTACTTCGAGCCCCAAGCTTTTTGGGGGTTTTGTTGTCGTCAATTGGACAGTATCCATCCTCCCCACCCCGGCGCCCTTCACTGCATCGAGCCCGCAGACCGCCCCTGAGGGGACGTAAATTTTCGTCTTCCCTTTTTTTGCTTTCGAGAGCATGTCCCCCAAAAGGCTCTTGTCCAGCAGCGCGCCCACGCTCAGCACCATAAAATCTTTTCTCCCAGCGACTGCTTCCCAATACTCCCGCACTGCGTCCTGGGAGGCACACTCAATCACCAGGTCGCATTTTTTCACCAGATCCCCTATGCTTTCTACTTTTTTGGCCCCGGTTTTTTTTGCCAGTTCCCAAGCTTTCTCCCCTGCCAGGTCGAAAACAGCTGTTATTCTAGACTCCCCAGCTCTTCCATTCTTCACGGCATTTCCTATTATCGTTCCAATAGCCCCGCACCCAATAAGCCCAATCTTCAAAACCATCTTTTCACCTGTCAAAGAATATGGATTTCTCGCTTGCTGAAAGAGGTATCGCAAGCACAATAGCGGCATCGATAACCCCAAGCGATGCTGCGATGACTCCTGCCCTCCACATCACCCTGTTGTCAACGTTATGTAATGACGCGGTCTTCACAGCCGAGCCCACTGCAATCCCAAGGTCGATGAGCCTAGTGGGGCAAACCTCTCCCTTGAGCTGTGGCTCTATATCCGAAACATCAATCCTCCCGCCGAGCGCTTCCTCGGCACCAGCGCTCTTCACGCCAATCAGAATCAAGAGTTCCGCCTTCCTTATCGTTTTTGCGTCTCTCTCCCAGTTCTTCTTCTTTATGCTCTCCATACCAACTGCGATTCTTTCCTTCTCATTACCACTCGCGATTTTAGCAGTTAGCACATCCCTTCCTAATGCCTTCGGTGCAGTTTTTGCAGAAAGCAACATCAGCTCAGCAACAATCCTAAGCGCGTTTCCATCTTCCACGGCATCACCTGCATAAGTTGATGAACCTGTCCTTCTTGCAGCTTTCCAGGAGATCGCTGCATTCCTCCCCGACATTCTTAGCAGGGCATTCTGCGAACAGCTGTCCCTCCCCCGTTACGTAATAATCGTTATGATTCAGGGAGTCGAACACGAGCCTGTACGAGTCCCCGCACCTATACACTCCAATAATCGTTCCGTTTTTCATGTCTCCTGTGAACTCCTTGTCGCAGTAGGAATTCAGGTTCAGCCCCCCGCCACTTGCCCCGGGATGCCACACCCCGGTGCAGCCATAAATCAACAAGGGCAGGATAGCTGCCATAGCGAGCTTCCTCATCGGCTATAACTTCCCGCCAAAGTATTTAAACCCTGGCTGAGCAGTTAACAGCGAGTGGGAGGCCGGCAGCAACCCCGAAAGGGGAGGAAGCTCTGCCCACCGCGAAAGCTTCTCAGGGTTTAAGGCCCGAGGCGGGAACAGAAACGAACTCCTTTCTCCGGATGAGGATGAAGCAATGAGACGGGGAAGGCGCAGGTGAAACGACCCGCCCGGAAGCGCGATGTGCGGTGCAAGGCTTTAAGCCGCTTAGTCGAATGCTGTCAAAAACAAAAGGCAGGCTATGGCCTTCCGCTCAATATTCCTTTTACTTATCAAGTGAAAATAGAACAAAAGCCCTCAACGGCTTCTCTTATCCTTCCCCTAAAGCGAATCAAACAGCGGGTTCTCAGGGAACACTTCCACTCCATTCTTCCCAAACACTATGGGCGCTGGCTTGTCCACATGGTCTATCCCCCTTGCTTTCACAATCTCAACTCCCCGAACGCGCGTGTTCTTCACTCTCCTGTTGTATATCATTATCAGCTCGTCCGCGAGGAAGTCCACGAGCGGATGGGCGCTGTAGTGCTTGCTGTACTCATTAATCATGACCGTCGTGCACCCGAGTTTCCTCAAGGACTCGAAGAGCTCCCTTAAGGCGATTCTCTGCTTATACGCGCTCTCGAAAAGGAGCGAATAGGCTGTGAGAGAGTCTATGACAACTCTCTTCGCTCCAATGCTCTTTATTGTGTCAAACGTCATCCCAACGTCGATGTGAAAGAGCGTCTCTGCCTTCAGACTTCTCGCATCTACAATCCTAAATGTTCTTTCTTGCTCGAGCCTGCCCAAATCCCACCCGTAGTTCATCGCGTGCCGATAAATCATCTCCATCGGCTCCTCGAAAGAGATGAGCACCCCAGGCTGCCCATACTTTGTTGCTCCGTTGTAAAGATACTGGAGCCCCATCGTGGTCTTTCCAGCTCCCGGGTCCCCGGAGAGGAGAACGATGCTGTTCTTCTCAAATCCCCCCTTGAGCATGACGTCCAGTCCTTCGATTCCGGTAGTGACTTTTTCAATTTCCATGGTTCCCCCCCAGCTAATCTATGTAAAGGTCACTATTTTTAAGTTTTCGACTCAAAATAGTGCCACCTGCCAAGGTAACTCAGCTTGGTTTAGAGTGCCAGACTCATAAGCTTAGCTTTTTGAGTGATGAGCCATTAGGCGATGATTAACATCACCCATTCAGGTGTAATCTGGAAGTCGCGGGTTCAAATCTCCATCCCTTTCTTTTGAAAAAGAAAGGTCTGGAGCAACCCCAAAGAAAACTTTGGTGTCCCAAAAAACGATGGGACTGGAAAATCCCGCCCTTGGCATAGGTATCTTTTTCTTAAAACCACCTTCTCCTCTTGAAATAGGCGAGCATCGTGAGGGAGACAAGGAACATGAGGACCAGAACCGCGTAATACCCCAACTCCCACTCAA
>JBDRJJ010000132.1:0-2313 GCA_043815135.1 Microcaldota archaeon
TCGCTTCTTTTCCAACTTCAAGGCCGACGCTCGTTTTGCTCTCCTCCTCTTTTGGGTATCTGACTGTTTTTTTGTCCTGTTCTGTTATTGTTTCGTAATCAACTGTTCCATCATCTTTTATCTGATGTCTTATGACTTCCATGTCGATTCTCCTGTGCTTTTCCATAGCAGTCACATGAACGATGCCGTGGACTCCGAGCCCATTGCCGATGCCCTCTAGGTGGATGCCCCTTACCCCGAATTTGAAATCCTGGGTTTGCACTTCCTGCTTTGCAGTGTAATTTTTGATCATTCTTATCAGGTCCTTTTTTGGGGGGCACTGTACCTTTCCGAGGCTTGGGAAGCCGCCTTCGTCGTATGCCCAAAGGTCTTCAATATCCTTAAGCTTGTCTGACCTCAGTATCTCCCGTTTTTCTTCGTAAGTATTAGTTTCCGAGTCCATGCTCCTTCTCGGAGAGTATCTGGTTGCGTAGACCTGCAGGGGCTCTTTCTTGGGCGCCATTATTGGCGGTGGCCTTGGCGGCGGTTCATTAACCTTGAGCGGCACTTCGTTCGGGCAATCCAGCTCCTCTGCCCTTATCTGCCCCTTGAAACGCGCGGTTATCGTATAATTCCCGGGCCCGAGCGAATTCAACACATTTTTCGGGATGACGTAGGAGAAGTTGCCGTCCCTGTTGGTTATCGGGGTTGCAGTGTGCAACTCCTCGCCAGCTTCGTTCTGAAGGGTTATGTGGACCATCTTGTTTATGCCCCTCTCGATTTCCGACTGTTGCTGGGTTATCGAAAGCACGCCGTCGACACTGAATTTTTTGGGTGCCTTCCCCCGGGTGAACTCAAGGCAGTCAGAGGACAGCGATATCACGCAATCAAGCTGTTCGGCAAGAAGATAGTATGTTGGGGTTTCCTCGTGTCTCCTTTGGGTGAACATGTGGCTCCCTATGGCAAAGTTTCCCTCCTGCTTCTCTTTCTCTATCTCGCCGTCAGGAACGTTCCTTTTCTTCAGGCCCAGCGTATCATCGCTTTCGGAGAACGCGGCCCTTCCCGCCTCAACTGTCGCTTTTGTGAAAACATCAAAATTCTCGAATTGCGATCCAGTGTCAGAAACCCCCTGTCCCGTCATGGTGGTCAAAAGGTGGAGGATTGCGGTATCTCTCGCATCTCCCCCCCTAAGGCCCCGGATGCTGTTGTTTTCATATCTCTTGTCGAGCAGCCTATCTCCGCATTCAAGTTCCTCTTCCTTGAGTATCACTCGGTCAAAAATCGGCATCCTTCGGGATTTTGTGACTATCTCCTCCCCCGTCTTGCCAAAGGTTTCCTTAATTGTCGAAAGGACCTGTTCGGCATCCCCCTTCAGGGAAATCCCTTTGCTTTCGAGAAGGGCAAGGTTTTTCTCAAAAACCTCGATGTAATGCTTATCGTCATCCCTGAGGGCATCCGATTCCCTCCAATTGGCTCCCCTCGTGTTGAGTGCTTTTTCTGCCCTCTTGCCTGCTTTGTGAAAAGCTGCGAGAATTGAGAGTTTCTCGCTCTTGTTGTCTCCGGTAATCTGGTCTATTTTGTCTTTGTGAAGCGCGTAATATTCCTGGTAGCTCATGGCGGTTATTTCTTCCTGGTCCTCTACATGGGTTGTGTAATCCGGCTTGGGGTATTTTATGGCGTTATTTCCGCAAGGCACATCAAGTGAAACCCTCTCTGCTCCTCCTTGCCTCTCATCTACATATCCGCCAGGTTTGTCGAGTTCTTTTTGCAAAACACCACCCAATAATATTGCTCATCCATTGTTTTTATTTGTTCCCCTACTCTTTTCTGGGTAGAAAACATTAAACTTTTTGGAAGTTCAATCCAATTGGTTGATGGAATGGAGCCAGGCCTGAGGAGGACGGATGTAATAAGAATCCTCAAGAAATGTGCCGAAGAGCATGGCGGCGATGCGTCCTTGAGGCATGTGATAGAAGAGATGAGCAAGACCACCAGAGAAGATTTTTTTGCCAGCGAGGAAAGCGCGAGCTGCCCGTGGAAACATCCGGTCCTCAAAAGCTAGCTTATGGCCGAATGCGGCCGTTCCTTCTAGAGCGTTCCATTAATTTTGCCGCGTCCCCCTGTCTTTTCTCCGCAGAAGCGCACATTATTTATAACTTAAGGTCGCATTAGGAACACCTGGCGGGGCGTTTCAATCTCTTATTCGCACTGCTGGTTCACAAAACTTTCATACGGGTGGTTTCGATGGCTTTCGAGTCATATCTCAATTGGACATTGTTTGGCAATACTGGCGGGCAGTACGCCCTTGCAGTTGGATTATTTATCGTAATCAAC
>JBDRJJ010000133.1:0-3107 GCA_043815135.1 Microcaldota archaeon
CAGGGAATCCCCACGACGTCTCCGGATGAATGGTTCACGTATCCCACTGGAGGAATAAACGTCTCAGCTCAGCAGAGCGCGACTATCGGCATACCGAGTGCCAATATATTGGATGGAGCGGGAGCAGCCCAGACCTTCAACGAGGGAGACATATACTCCGGGAAGTGCTACGTGGAGTTCTACTACACGAAGGAAGGCGCTTCTGCGACAAGGAGAAACATCGCTGACATGAAGACCACGGCACAGCCTTGAGGGTTTTGAAACCCTTTCTTTTTTATTTTTCTTTTATTTCCTTTTCCTTTTTGTTAAAGGTTTAAATAGTGGAAACACCAACCCTTAGTTGCAAAAAGAGGTCACTGAATGTTTCGAAGGGCGCAGGCAGCAATGGAATACCTGATGACTTATGGCTGGGCGATTCTCGCAATCGTGATTGTGCTCGGAGCTTTGCTGTATTTGGGTGTGTTCAGCCTTGCAAGCAAGGCGCCTGATTTCTGCAGGCCCCAGGTAGGGATGCACTGCACCTCGTGGAGGCTGGATGCGTCTGACGACAACGCTACTGTCCTGATAATCAACGGTTACCAACAACACATGAACGTCACGCAGGTGCTCTGCCAGGTGGAAGGCACAAGCGGAACCTGGACTGTCTATCCGAATGGGATTCCCGTTGCTCCCCAGCTGGAGAGATGGATATCCATCAGCGGCTGCTATGACATGCAGAGCCAGAAAATCGATTTCGATGAGGGAGAACAGTTCGGCGGAAAGGTGGTCGTCCAGTTCTACTTCCTGACTGAAAGCCCTGATAGCATAAGGCGGAATTCGTTTGACGTGAAGTTCACGGCACAGCCCTAGGGGAATGACTTCTCGCGGAATCATGCACGTGAATGAACGGGTGTTTTGTTGAGTTTAGGGGAAGAGAAGAGGGAACAGATACTCAGCGGCAAGAACCTGTCAGAAAGCCATCGAAAACTCGCGCTTGGCTGGAACGTGTTATCAGCAATCGCAGTCATCCTCTTCTTGTCTGCAATCGGAATCTGGTATTTCTTCTTTTCCGCAAAACCTCTCGACTGGTCTGTTTCGGAGGAGGGGTTGTTGAGCTATTCGCCGCGCGGGGGAATTATTTACAGCGAGGCCCTTGTCAGCAGCGAGGGCGACACTCTTTTGAAAATTGAATTCGAGAGCAGGGGGACGACTGTTCACGGCTTGCTGAGGATACCGAAAATCGCGGGAGAAGCGGGGACTGGAACGAACGAAACAGGCGGGGACGCTTCGATTGGGGCGAGCAGCGGGGTTCCTGGGATTGTGCTTTTGCCAGGTGCAGGGGTGACAAAGGAGGGCGAGCAGAAAGTTGCCTCGGAACTCGCAAGGATGGGCTATGCGAGTCTCACTATAGACCAGAGGGGGATAGGCGAGAGCAAGGAGAAAGTGGGCGACCTGAATTCAAATTATGAGATATTCCTCCGGGGGAAAGAGCCGCCTGTGTATGAGATGATTCACGATGCCCTTAGGGCGTATGACCTGCTCCGCGAGAGGCACGAGATTGACTCGGGGAGAATCTTCTTCATGGGCGAGAGCATGGGGGGGAGAACTGCAATCATTGCAGCAGCACTCGAGCCCAGAGCGAGAGGAGCTGTTGGAATCAGCACAGGGGGATATGGGCTCGGGGGAGCAGTAGTGAAAAATAACCTCACGCTCTTCCAAAAATCGATTGACCCGGATGCATATATCGGAATGATAGCTCCTGGGAAAGTCCTGATGATTCATTCGAAAAGGGATGATGTAGTGGGTATCGAGAACGCAAGGAGAACGTACGTGGGTGCAAGTGAACCCAAGCGGTTCGTTGAGGTCGACTGCAACACGCACGGCTATTGCGTCGAGATGAAAGAAGAACTTGGGGATGGGCTTGCGTGGATAGTTTCAGGGAGCTGACCGAAAGTCTTTTTAGATTGAACAAGGAAAGAGTCCTGCATGAAAAAGGCGGTTTTGCTCTCACTTTTCTTAGCATTAGTGCTTGTTTTTGGATGCACCGGGGGAGCCCAGAAGAAGTCCTGCAAGACGGATGACGACTGCGAACCCTGGAAGGAGTGCAACGCAACGAAAGGATTCTGCCAGCCCAAGCCAGGGCTGTGCGAGAGCGACTCAGCCTGCGAACCGGAGAAGTTCTGCAACCCCGACCACATATGCGAGTTCAGGATGGGCAACTGCGAAAGCAATTGGGATTGCCCTGGTTGGCAGACATGCGATACTGTGCTGAGGAAATGCGAGACCGCGATTGGTTTCTGCAACGGAGACAAGTATTGCTTGAACGAGTGGGAGGGCTGCGACAACGTAACTCACGAATGTGTTACTAAGAAGGGAAGGTGTTTAGAGAGCCTGGACTGTGAAATCCACGAGCTTTGCAATGCGAGCACGAAGGGATGCTACCCGATGCCTGGGAGATGCAATGACAACAGTTCCTGCGCAAAGTGGCAGTACTGCGAGTTAGGCACGAAAAAATGCATGCTAAAACCGGGGCTGTGCGAGAGCGACAGTCATTGCAAGGGGGGCGAGTATTGCAATGACGATGAGAAAAGGTGCTACCCGAGGAAGCTTACAGAGGAGGAGATAATTCTTGCTAAGACTGCCCCTAAAGAAATCGTGAATTACACATTAAAGCGAACAGTGGAAAGGAACACCGCGGGAGTTTCCCCCAATATACTCGGGGACATTGCAGAAGTTCCTCTTGAGAAGGGAAAAACATCCGTGGCATTCATCTGCAATGTGACAGAGGGCCCCGCTACTGCGGGGGTTGCGGAGGGGTTCCTCTTCTCGCTCATCAGGCCGGAGTATATGCAGGGAACTAAGAAAGGGTATGACATTCGCCTGAACCCGAATGAGATTCTGCAAACAAACGAAGCCCTCGGACTCATCAGACTCGATTCTTATGGGGGGCTCATCGTCTCAACTGCAAACTGGCACGTTAACAACCCAAATTGGAAGCCCGACAACAGATTTAACCTCTCAAAGCTGGGTATAAAGGCTGGGGAGAAGTTCATGATTATCGCGGAATTCGACCAAAAGAACACGAAAGGCGGAACCCTCTCGCTTTATATTGAGAACAAGTATGGGGC